>JBFFJL010000272.1:0-5575 GCA_041555955.1 Nevskiaceae bacterium | reverse complement strand
TGGCGTGTCACTGCGCTTGAGCGTCGACATCGATCCGGCACTGAATGCGCCGACTGATGGCAGTGCGACCCTGTTGCTGTTCGTGCGCCGACCGCAGGGCGGTCCGCCATTGGCTGCGGTGCGCCAACCCTTTACCGGGCCGATCGAACTGGTCCTCGACGACAGCAATGCGATGATCCAGGGCAATAATCTGTCCAGTGCAGATCAGTGGCAGGTCGTTGCGCGCGTCACACGTGGCGGCGGTGTCCAGGCGCAGACCGGCGACCTGGAAGGTCACCTCGCGCTGAGCCGTGATGACGCGGCGACGCCGCAAAGCGTGCTGATCAATCAGCGTGTGCCCTGAGGCGACGGCGCTGTCACACTTCAGTTTCATGATTGCAAGGACATTTCGATGAGCCAGACCCTGACTGCGTTGCCCGACGCCCAGAAGCTGTATTTGAAGGCAGCGTCCACCGTGCTGCGCCGGAGTAAAGGTCGACCGTCACTGCCTGATTTGGCGGTCCATGTGCCGGGGGTCAATGTCGATCCCGAGCATTTGGCACAGTACGACGAGATCTGCGGATTTGCCGCATCAGGCGAGTTGCCGATCACGTTTCCGCATGTCATGGCCGGAGCGTTGCATCTTCATCTGATGACGCAGAAGCCGTTTCCGTTCCCGCTGCTGGGGTTGGTGCATATCCGGAACCAGATCCGGCAGACGCGGCCGCTGTTGGCGGACGAGCGACTGGATCTGGACGTCCGTATCGGACAATCTCGTGACGTCCGTCAGGGCATCGAGTTTGACCTGCTGACGGATGCGTCCGTCGACGGTGAGGTGGTCTGGACCGAGGCCAGCACGATTCTGCACAGGATTCCTGGCCCGCGCGGCCCGGTACAGCGCGCTCCTGGCGTCACAGCGGCACTGACGCAGTACAAGAAGTTCGCCGCGCCGGCGGATATCGGGCGCCGATATGCTGCGGTCGGCCGGGATTACAACCCGATTCACCTGGCGCCGTGGAGCGCCAAGCTATTCGGTTTCAAGCGACATATTGCGCATGGCATGTGGTCGCTGGCGCACTGCGCTGCACTGTTGCAGGATGAGTTGGGGCAGGCGCCGAGCGAATTGTCAGTGCAGTTCAAGCAGCCGCTGTTTCTGCCGGGGCGCGCGGCCCTCAAATTCGGCGTCAGCGCATCCGGAGTCGATTTTGCGTTGCTGGCCGCAGGTTCGGACAAGACGCATTTGAGCGGGACGCTTCGCTAGTTGATGCGGTTTTTGTGGGTGATTTCGACCAAGTAACTAATGATTTGTCGGGAACACTGAACTAGACTACGCAGCGCCAAGGAGAGCTCATGCGCATCAGAAAAGCTGTGTTTCCAGTCGCCGGTCTCGGTACGCGGTTCCTGCCCGCAACCAAGGCGAGCGCGAAGGAAATGCTGCCCATCGTCGATAAACCCCTGATCCAGTATGCGGTTCAGGAGGCGATCAGCGCCGGCGCTCAGGAACTGATTTTCATCACCGGCCGCTCGAAGAATTCCATCATGGATCACTTCGACAAGGCCTACGAGCTTGAAGCCGAGCTGGAATCGCGCGGCAAGACCAAACTGCTCGAGACGGTGCAGGACATTGTGCCGCCCGGCGTGACCTGCATTTTCATTCGTCAGTCAGAGGCTCTGGGGCTTGGACACGCAGTGCTATGTGCCTGGCCGGCTGTGGGTGACGAGGACTTTTATGTGATCCTCGCCGATGATCTGATCGACGGGCGTCTGCAGCCGGCATTGGCGCAGATGCACCGGGTCTATCAGCAGTTCGGCACCAGTGTGCTGGCGGTGCAGCGCGTGCCGAAGGAAGATGTCGGCAGCTACGGCATCGTCGAGACACAGCAGGTTGGGCCTGGGCTGAGCGAAATCCGCCGCATGGTGGAGAAGCCGAAGCCGGAAGAGGCACAAAGCAATCTGGCGGTCGTCGGGCGCTACATCCTGACGCCGCGCATCTTCAAGTTGCTCGAACGCACTCAGCGGGGTGCCGGTGGCGAAATTCAGCTGACGGATGCGATCAGCGCAATGCTGAATGAGCAGACCGTGCTGGCCTACGAATTCGAGGGCACGCGGTACGACTGCGGCTCGAAGCTGGGCTATCTGCGGGCCAATGTCGAGTACGGGCTCAAGCATCCCGAGCTTGCCGATGATTTTCGAGAGTACCTCAGCGGGCTCACTGCCGACTGGCAAAACGCCCCCAAGAAAAGCCGGGCCTGAGCGCAAGCTCGACATCGGAACGATCGCGCACAGTTTCACCGGATCAACGGCAATGGCGAGCAGCAAGTACAGCACCTTCATCGAATCCTCCTCGATTCAGGGCGCCAATGCGCCTTACATCGAAGCGTTCTATGAGCAGTTTCTGGAAGATCCAGAATCGGTTGATCCCAGCTGGCGTGCCTACTTCCGCTTGATCCAGGATCAGGGCGCGCCCCGCGAGACTGCGCATAGCGGTGTGGTTGCCCGATTCGAGCGCCTGGCTCGGGAGCCGCGCCGGGTCGTGGCAGCCGAAGCAGGTTTCGATGCGCACGCGGCGGAAAAGCAGGCCGGCGTGCTGCGTCTGATCAACTACTACCGCGTTCGCGGGCACCAGGCCGCGAAGCTCGACCCGCTTGGGCTCACGCCGATGCAGCAGGTGCCGGATCTTGACCCGGCGTTTCACGGGCTCGGGCCCGAGGACATGGAGACGGTGTTCAACACCGGCAGTCTCGCGATCGACGCCGACCGCCTGCCGTTGAAGGAGATCATCAGGCTGATCAAGGCGGTGTACACCGATACCATTGGTGCGGAGTACATGTATCTGACCGAAACCGAGGAAAAGCGCTGGATTCAGAAGCGCCTGGAGCCGATGGCATTCCAGCCCAAGGTTGCGATCAAGCGCAAGCGGGAAGTGCTGCGCCAGCTCGTGGCGGCAGAAGGCCTGGAGCGCTATCTGCATCGCAAGTACGTCGGGCAGAAGCGATTCTCGCTGGAAGGTGGCGATGCTCTGATTCCTGCGCTGGACGAAGTGCTGCACGCCTGTGCCGCGCGCGACGTCGAGGAGATCGTCATCGGCATGGCGCATCGTGGCCGCCTGAATGTGCTGGTCAATATCCTCGGTAAATCACCAAAGGACCTGTTCGCCGAATTCGAGGGCAAGTACACCGCTGAGACGCTGAAGAAAGCAGGTGACGTCAAATACCACATGGGCTTTTCGACCGACGTCGAAGTCAGTGGCAAGCGCCTGCATCTGGTGCTGGCCTTCAACCCGTCGCATCTCGAAATCGTCAATCCGGTGGTCGAAGGTTCGGTCAAGGCCCGCCAGACCATGCGCAGCGATGACATCGGTGATCGCATCGTGCCGGTGTTGATCCACGGTGACGCTGCGTTCGCCGGCCAGGGCGTGGTGATGGAAACCTTGCAGTTGTCGCATTCCAGCGGCTACGGCACCGGCGGTACGGTTCACGTCATCGTCAACAACCAGATCGGCTTCACCACGCCCAATCCGATCGAAGCGGAGGCCGGTCGTGAGGCGCGGACTTCGCGTTATTGCACCGATCTGGCCAAGATGCTTGAGGCGCCTGTCTTCCATGTCAATGGTGACGATCCGGAAGCGGTCGTGTTCGTGACGCGCTTGGCGATGGATTTCCGCAACGAATTTCACAAGGACGTCATCGTCGATATCTGTTGCTACCGACGTTGGGGTCACAACGAGGCCGACGAGCCTTCGGTGACATCGCCCGTGATGTACGAGGCGGTCAAGAAGCATCCGACGCCGCTGTCGGTGTATGCACGCAAGCTTGAGGAAGAAGGCAATCTGGCCAAAGGGGCGGCCGAGCCCCTGGTCGATGCTTATCGCGAAGGTCTCGACAAGGGCGAAAATGCCGTGCGCGTGACCCTGGGACTTGTCGGAAACAAGCACACGGTGGATTGGGCCAAGTATCGCAAGGGAAGCTGGGATAGCCCTGTCGATACCACGATCACCAAGGATGCACTGCGTTCGCTGTCCAAGCGGCTGCTGAGTCTGCCGGACGGTTTCACCCTGCATCCGCGCGTCGTCAAGATTTACGAAGATCGCAAGCAGATGGCGGCCGGCAAGCTGCCGATGGATTGGGGCTTCGCCGAGACCATGGCCTACGGTTCACTGGTCAATGAAGGGTTTGCAGTCCGTCTGTCAGGGCAGGATGCCCGCCGTGGCACCTTCTTCCATCGCCACGCGACCGTGCATGACTACAAGACCGGCGAGCGTTATACCCCGCTGCAGCACCTGAGCAAGGATGCAGCGAAGTTTGACGTCAACGACACGCTGCTGTCAGAGGTCGGCGTGCTCGGGTTTGAATATGGCTACAGCACCACCGATCCTGAATCCCTGGTGATCTGGGAAGCGCAGTTCGGCGATTTTGCCAATGGTGCGCAGGTACTGTTCGATCAATTCATTGCCAGCGGCTACGCCAAGTGGGAGCGCTTGTGCGGTCTGACGGTATTCCTGCCGCATGGCTACGAAGGGCAGGGTCCGGAGCATTCGTCGGCGCGTCTGGAGCGTTATCTGCAGTTGTGCGCCGAGAACAATCAACAGGTGTGTGTGCCGTCGACGCCGGCGCAGATGTTCCACATGCTGCGGCGCCAGATGAAGCGCGGTTTCCGCCTGCCGCTGATCGTGATGACGCCGAAGTCGCTTCTGCGACACCCCTTGTCGGTGTCCTCGATCGAGGACATCACCAGGGGTGGATTCCAGCCGGTGATTCCGGAAGTCGAAGCGCTGGACGCAAACAAGGTCAAGCGCATCGTGTTCTGCTCGGGCAAGGTCTATTTCGATCTGTTGCAGGCGCGCCAGAAAGAGAAGCTCGATCACGTTGCGCTGGTGCGTATTGAGCAGCTGTACCCGTTCCCGCGAGAGGGGTACGAGGCCGTGCTGGCCAGCTATCCCAAGGCCAAGGACATCGTCTGGTGCCAGGAGGAGCCCGAGAATCAGGGCGCCTGGTATCAGATCAAGCACCGCTTGGCGACTTATCTCGGCAGTGGGCACCGCATGCTTTATGCGACGCGCAAGGGTTCGGCCACGACTGCGGTCGGATATCTCAAGGTTCACCAGATTCAGCAGGAAGAAGTGGTGCGTGAAGCGCTCACCGGCGGCAATGTGATGTAGCGCGACCCGCGGACAGCAGTTCCAGATAACGCAAAGCTAAAGAACGAGGCATCGGAGCACGCATGGCGATTGAAATCAAAGTTCCCAACCTGCCGGAGTCGGTATCGTCGGCAACGATTGCGGCCTGGCATGTCAAAGCGGGGGACACCGTCAAGCGTGAACAGAACCTGCTCGATCTGGAAACCGACAAGGTGATGCTGGAAGTGCCGGCGCTGGAAGATGGCGTGCTCACCGAGCTGCGGATTGCGGCCGGTGCGACGGTACAGGCGGGCGACATCCTGGGGGTACTGGAGCCGGGTGCAGCTGCTGCTCCTGCACCGGTTGCGGCCGCGGCGGCCAGTCCGGCGACTACTGCGACGGCCGCTGACGACAATGACGGGCAGAGCCCGGCGGTCCGCAAGCTGTTGTCGGAGCGGGGACTGTCCGCTTCGCAGATTT
>JBFFJL010000271.1:0-5576 GCA_041555955.1 Nevskiaceae bacterium | reverse complement strand
TTGCATGATCGCGTTGCGGGTCATGCCCTGCAGTTCGGCTTTGGCGTTGCGGGTTGACGCGATGATGCTGCGGAAACGGTCGACCGGATCCTCGATGTCGGTGGCCAGCGACGCCAGAATGGCGCCAACCGCATTGCCGCCGCCGGGATCGTCCTTGGGACGGATATTGACCGGCAGCATCGCCGTCATCGCCTGTTGCGGCAGTGCGTCCTGCTCGTGCAGCAGACGGCGCAATGCCCCGGCCGACAATGCCAGCACGATGTCGTTGATGGTGCCGCCGTGCGCCTTGGCCACGGCCTTCAGACGATCGACCTTGAATTGCTGCGTCGCGAAGCGACGGCTGCGTGAAATGCGCTGATTGATGATCGATTTGGGCGCCTGCATCGGCGCAACCAGGTTGTGGTCCTTGCGCTGCACCGACTTGGCGACGTGCAGGACCGCCTTGGCGATGTTTCGCGTTGCGCCGAGTTGTTCGCGCACGGCATGCAGCAAGGCTTCCATCGTCGGTGCAGCGTCGATGCTGCGCGCACTGCGCTGCGACGGCGCGCGCGCGTGGAACACCGGCGTGGTCTTGTCGGCGGACTTCGAGGACAGACTGCTCTGCAGAAGCTTGATGCCGGTATAGCCATCGACCAGCGCATGATGCACTTTGAAGTAGATCGCGAAGCGACCGTCTTCGAGACCTTCGATGAAGTGCACTTCCCACGGCGGGCGGTGAAAGTCCAGTGCATGACTGTGCAGGCGGGATACCAGGATGCCGAGTTCGCGCTCGTCGCCGGGCGCTGGCAGTGCGGAACGGCGCACGTGGTACTCGGGATCGAATCGATCATCCTCGATCCAGGCCTGCAGTGGATGCGCCGGATGCTCGGGGCGACGCAGCTTCAGGTTCCATGGCGCATAGGCCACGGTTTCGGTACGCACCTCATCCATCAGCGCTCGCAGGAAGTGGCGTTTAGGCCGCGACGGCGGTGCGAAGTGCATCAGCGCGCCGACATGCATCATTGACTCATGCGATTCGCCAGCGAGAAAAGTCCAGTCCAGCGGGCTCAGCGTTTTGCTTGCGGCCACGTCTCCTCCGAGTGGTGACACCGGCTTCGTGGTGACCGGCTGTGTGCATGATGCACGATCGCTCGCCGCTATGGACATTTGACGTAACAGAAAAGGGCGGCCGGTGGCCGCCCTGCGTTGCGCGATTGCTTCGCGTTGATCAGTACAGTGGCGCAGCCAGCTCGACGACATGCAAGGTGCTGGTATCGACCGCGGTGCCGCCGGGCAGCACCTTCTGCACGATCTCGCCGCTGTCATTCGGAATCACCGCGAAGTCATCGTCGTTGACGATGCCCAGATGGGTGGCGTCGATCAGCCACAGGCCTTCGAGCTTGTCGTGCGGATAGGCCAGGCTGGATAGCGCATCGTAGGCCAGCACCTTGCTGACCGGCTGGATGCCATGGGCGGTCAGGGTGTCCCAGTCGGTGGCTTCCAGCGTGTTGCCGTTGATCAGCAGGCCGGTTGCCGCATTGGCCGTGATGTCGGCGTCGCCGTCGATCAGCGCGGTATTGCCGGCGTCGACATTGGTCGCATTGGCCAGATCGATCTTGAACAGGTTCTTGAGCGTTGCGGTGCCGTCGCCGCCGTAGCCGCCGTCGCGCTCGTCGACCAGGAAGGTCGTGGCGGTCAGCGCCACGATCTCCGAGTTCGACAGATTGTTGGCTTCCTGGCGATACAGATACTGCGCGACAGCGCCCGTCTCAAGGTTGATCGTGACGATGCGGGTCAACGTGCGGTTGGTCGCTGCGCTGCCGCTCGGGTTGTACATCGTCGACTGCATGATGCCGACCAGGGTGTTGCCGTCTGGCGTTACGGCCAGTCCCTCCATGCCGCGGTTGGCACGGCGGTTGGCGAACTCGGCCGGCAGGTTGATGCTGGTGCGGGTGTCGTCCGGGAAGGCGTTGATGCGGTCGATCTCGGTGCCGTCTGCGGCGTAGTGCACGATATGCGGACCGTATTCGTCGCTGACCCAGAAGCTGCCGTCGGCCAGCGCCACCAGACCTTCCGAATCCAGGCCGTAGGGGTCGTAGGCCAGCAGATTGCCGTCGGCATCGTAGGGTATTTCGCCAGTGGCGCCGAAGCTTTCACTGGGCAGGCCGCTGATCGGATTGCCGTCACGATCCTTCAGCAGAATTTCCTTGACCTTGGCGACCTCGCCGTCTGCCGTCAGCTTGAACTCACCGATGCGCGGTGTGTAGTCGGCGACCGGGAACTTCTTGCCGACTCCGGCGCTGCCGCTGAAGTCGGTGTTGGGGCCACGGTCGGTCATCGCGTAGAAGTGACCGGCCTTGCTCGGATGCGCGGTGGCGCCGGAGCCGAAGCCGCCGTTGCGAATTTCGGTGCCGTTGTTCAGCGTCTTCAGCACACTGTAGGGCAGTGCGGCCCCGCTGCTGGGGTATGTGAACTTTTCGCTGTTGTCATCATTGCTGCAGGCAGCGAGCGCCATGGCCAGCAGCACTGCGGCCGGTTTTGTACGTAGGGAGAACGGCGTCATCGCTACCTCGTCGTGGATCTGGATGAGTGGGAATTCCCCACCATCGCAGACCCACGTTGAGATCCGACGACAGTTCGATGAAGTCTGGTTTATGTGTCGTTGACACTGCCGCGGGTGTGCTCACCCGCGGCAGTGTCAGCCGTCAGTTTTCGACGGTCAGCTCGACGCGGCGATTCTGCTCGCGGCCTTCGTCGCTGCCGTTGTCGGCGACCGGCTTCGATTCGCCGTAACCGACCGCGCGCATGCGCTCAGTCGTGACGCCTTGTGCAGCCAGATAGTCGAGCACGGCCTGTGCCCGGCGTTCCGACAGCGCCTGGTTGTAGCTGTCGGCGCCCTTGTCGTCGGTGTGCCCGCCGATTTCGACCTTGATCTCGGGGGCAGCGACCAGCGCAGCCGCAGTCAGGTCCAGGATCGTCCTGGCATTGGCGGTCAGGCGGTCCTTGTCGAACTCGAAGGTGACGCCGTGCAGGACGATCACGTCACCGGCCTTGCAGCCGCGCAGATCCGCCTGCTCGCCCGGGGCCGGACTTTCGCACGGTGGTGGCAACGCGCAGCCAACGGTGTCGACCGCCGTGCCGGCCGGCGTATCGGGGCATTGATCGAGATCGTCGGTCACGCCGTCGCCATCGGTGTCGACGGGCGGCGGGGGTTCTTCCACCGGCACGACCGCGACCGGAACCGGTTCCGGCGGCGGCAGCGGTTTCTCCGCCGGCGGGAACAGCGGCACCATCAGGCCCAGGTTGATGATGCCGTCCGAAAACGAATCCTCGGTGCCGTCGCCCAGCCCTGCGGTGTCGTGAGCATCCAGACGATACCGCAGCTCGAAGCGGACCGCAGCAGGGGAGCCGAACAGATTGATCTGTGACAGCACGCCAAAGCCGGCTTCATAGGCGGTGGAGGTGTAGTCGAGCAGGGTCGGCGTGCCGCCAACGGTGGCCGGATGATCAGTGACGTCCAGCGCCTGGGCGCCGACGACGGCAAACGCGTTCTTCAAGGCGCCGCTGAACGGGAACAGCAGCAGGTTGCCGCCGTAGCCGACCACTTCAGCCGGCGCGCCCGCGACGTAGTCGGGGTCGTCGTTGTACTTGTTGTAGTGCGCGACACCTTCGATCGCGGCCCAGTCGAACACGCGGGTGCCGATCGCCACGCTGCCGCCGCTGCCGATCTTGGTTTCACGTGCGCCGTCGGGCACGGTCAGGCTCAGCATGGGTGCGACGTAAATCGTGCGTCCGACCTGCATGATCAGGCCACTCGAGTCATCCTGAGCGGTGGCGGAACTGATGCCCAGCAACGCAGCAACAGCGAATCCCCACGCGGCACTGCGCTTGGAACCATCCATGGTCGGTCTCCTCCGAGTTTTTCTGGATTTCTGCGAGCCTGAGGGTTGCACAGCTTCGGATTTGCGCCCCCGCCCGAAGGGGTAGGATTCGTGGCACGCGCTGACGCGGGTCCGAACGGGCGTCAGCAACTTATGGTGCGGAATGTGTTTGATAGTCCGACATTTGTTCACCTGGAAGCGGTCGCGGGTCGCGAACGAAGCCAAGCCTCTCGGGCGCAGCATCAAAGTCGAGCCGCTCGATCGGCAGTGCCTTTGGGTCCAGATGCAGATGCAGTGCCGTCAGACTGCCCGACGGCAGCGCCAGCCCAGACATCAACTGCTGTTCATTGACAGCGAGACCCTCTGCGCTGAGGTGCTGCAGCGCCCAGTCGAGGTCGTTGTCGGCCAGCGCGGCGGGGCCGTGCTCGGTCAGCAGCAGCAGACTGCCGTGCTCGTCCAGGTACGCCGCAACGGCCCGCTCGACGCGCTGTCCGGTGTGGGTGAGCAGCGCGCCGTCAGCACTGACGTGCAGGATCAGCGGAGCCGATGCCAGCGACACGTAGCCGCGCTGAGGTCCGTTCTGGAAGTACCAGCGCCCGTGTTCGTCCGCCGCATAGTTGGGGTTGATGGTATCGATGATCTGCGGACGCGTGATCATTTCGTCGCGGATGCGCCAGCGCCCACGGCGATCCAGGCTGAGCCAGCCGAACAGCGCCGGTACGTTTGGCCATTTGGCCAGCGCGCGATAGACCCAGTCTTCCATGCTGTGACATTGCTCCGGTAATGTGAATTGCGGCGTTGACGGGACGCCGCGACCCTAACTTGCTCGGGTTTTGCCGGACAGAGCCCAACCTTTGGATATGGCCAAAATCCTCTGATTGGTGCAGCGTATCGTCCGAGCGGCGCCGATCCAAGAGCGTCCGGACCCGAAAAACGATGAGGAGAAACGAGATGCGAGCGATCACGAGCGCCGCGCTGCTGCTGGTCCTGTTGCCGGCTTATGCGGCGCAGCCGAAAGCAGTCCCAGAGTCTGCGCTGGCGGTGGATGCAGCACGTATCCGTGCGGCCGATCGCGAGCCTGGCAACTGGATGTCGACCGGGCGTACCTACGACGAGCAGCGATTCAGCCCGCTGGACAAGATCAACGACAAGAACGTTGAAAAGCTGGGTCTGGCGTGGAGCTACAAGCTGCCGATCGATCGCACCACCGAGGCCACACCGATCGTCGTCGATGGCGTGATGTACACGACCAGCGCGTTCAGTGTGGTCTACGCTTTCGATGCGCGCAACGGCAAAGTGAAGTGGACCTACGATCCTGAAGTGCCGATGATCAAGGCGCGCGAAGGCTGCTGCGGCCCGGCCAACCGCGGGGTTGCGGTGTGGAACGGCAAGGTCTACGTCGGCGCTTACGACGGCCGCCTGATCGCGCTGGACGCGGCGACCGGCAAGCCGGTGTGGAGTACCGACACCGTGGTCGACCACGACCGCGCCTATACGATTACCGGGGCTCCGCGCATCGTCAAAGGCAAGGTCATCATCGGCAACGGCGGTGCCGAGATGGGGGTGCGCGGCTATGTCACTGCCTACGACGCCGAGAGCGGCAAGCAGGTCTGGCGCTTCTTCACGGTGCCGGGCGCGCCGGACGCCGGCCCCGATGATCAATGGACCAAGCTGGCGCGGCCAACCTGGTTTGGCGACCAGTACTGGGTGCAGGGC
>JBFFJL010000270.1:0-5586 GCA_041555955.1 Nevskiaceae bacterium | reverse complement strand
GCTCATTGCAGATCCATGTTTTTCAGACAAAAATAACCCCGCCGCGCCATGGGGACGCGGCAGGCAGTTTCAGATTCGACCGCAGATACTACCTAAAGCAGAGACTCGTGCAAGGTCTGCAGGCGGTTCACATCCAGGCGATCCAGGTGATCCATCGCCGCCGCCGCTGCCAGGGCACCCGCAATCGTCGTGAAGTAGCAGACCTTATTCTGGATCGCCGATGCGCGGATCGACCGCGATTCCTCGATCGAAATCTTGCCTTCCGTCGTGTTGGCGATGAAATGGATTTCGCCATTCTTGATCATGTCGACGCAATGCGGCCGACCTTCCTTGACCTTGTTCACCCCTTCGCATTCGACGCCAGCGGCACGAATAGCGGATGCGGTGCCGTGCGTGGCAATGACGCGGAAGCCCTTGTCTGACAGGACCTTGGCCAGCTCGACCGCTTTGCGCTTGTCGACTTCCTTGACCGAAATGAAGGCTGTTCCGCTGCGCGGAACATTCATGCCCTGCGCCAACAGCGCCTTGTTGAAGGCCTCGCCGAAAAAGGCGCCGACGCCCATGACTTCGCCGGTAGAGCGCATCTCCGGCCCCAGCAAGGGGTCAACTGCCGGAAACTTGTTGAACGGAAACACCGACTCCTTGACCGAGAAATACTTCGGGATCACTTCCTTGGTGACGCCCTGCGCCTTGAGGCTGGTGCCGACCATGCAGCGCGCCGCGATCTTGGCCAGCGGCCGGCCGGTCGCCTTCGACACGAACGGCGCGGTCCGCGAGGCCCGCGGGTTCACCTCGAGCAAGTAGACCCGTCCCGCCTGCACCGCAAACTGCGTATTCATCAGCCCGACAACATTCAGCGCCTGGGCCAGCTTGACCACTTGCTTGCGAATCTCGTCCTGGACCTTCTTCGGCAACGAATGGGCAGGAAGCGAACACGCCGAATCACCGGAGTGCACGCCGGCCTCCTCAATGTGTTCCATGATGCCGCCGATGACTACCGTACTCCCGTCGGCCAGAGCGTCGACGTCGACTTCGATCGCGTCGTTCAGGAAGCGGTCGAGCAGCACCGGCGAATCGTTCGATACCTGTACCGCCTCGCGCATGTAGCGCTGAAGGTCGTCATCATCGTAGACGATTTCCATCGCGCGGCCACCCAGCACATACGACGGGCGCACGACCAGCGGATAACCGACCTTCTTTGCCACCGCCAGCGCCTGCTTCTCGGAAGTCGCCGTGCCGTTGGGCGGCTGCAGCAGCTGCAGCTTGTCGACCAGCTTCTGGAAGCGCTCGCGGTCCTCGGCCAGATCGATCGCGTCCGGCGTTGTACCAATGATCGGCGCACCCGCCTTTTCCAGCTGGCGCGCGAGTTTCAGCGGCGTCTGGCCACCGAACTGGACGATCACGCCTTTGGGCTTTTCGAGCTCGATGATCTCCATGACGTCTTCGAAGGTCAGTGGCTCGAAATACAGTCGATCCGACGTATCGAAATCGGTCGAAACGGTTTCCGGATTGCAGTTGACCATGATGGTCTCGAATCCGTCCTCGCGCAGTGCCAGCGACGCGTGCACGCAGCAGTAGTCGAACTCGATCCCCTGACCGATGCGGTTCGGACCGCCGCCGAGGATCATGATTTTCTGCCGATCGCTGGGCGCCGCCTCGCATTCCTCGTCATAGGACGAGTACAGATACGCAGTGGCCGTCGGAAATTCAGCCGCGCAGGTATCAACTCGCTTGAACACCGGCCGGACGCCGTGTTTGTACCGGGTGCGCCGAACCGATTCCTCCTTGACCCCGAGCAGCCGCGCAATACGTCGGTCGGAGAATCCGAGCCGCTTCCAGCGGCGCAAGGTGTCCGCCTCCAGCGTACTCAGCTTGCTCGCGGCAATATCGCCCTCGATCCGGATCAGCTCCTCGATCTGCTCCAGAAACCAGGGATCGATTTTCGAAGCCTGGTACACATCCTCGACACTCATGCCGACACGAAAAGCATCGCCGACATACCACAGCCGGCGCCCACGGGGGATTGCCAGCTCGGTGCGGATACGATTGATCGACACATCGCTGTGATCCAGCACCTCCGGTTCGAATCCGTCCGAACCGACTTCCAGACCGCGCATCGCCTTGTGCAGAGATTCCTGGAAATTACGCCCGATCGCCATCACCTCGCCAACAGATTTCATCTGCGTGGTCAGGCGCGAATCGGCTTGCGGAAACTTTTCGAAGGTAAACCGCGGGATCTTGGTGACGACGTAATCGATCGAGGGCTCAAACGACGCCGGGGTTGCACCGCCGGTGATCTCGTTGCGCAGCTCGTCAAGGGTGTAGCCAACAGCCAATTTGGCCGCGATCTTGGCGATCGGGAACCCGGTTGCCTTCGATGCCAGCGCAGACGAACGGGATACACGCGGATTCATCTCGATGACGATCATGCGGCCATCGGCTGGATTGATCGCAAACTGCACGTTCGATCCGCCGGTATCGACCCCGATCTTGCGCAGCACCGCGATACTCGCGTTGCGCATGATCTGGTATTCCTTGTCGGTCAGGGTCTGCGCTGGCGCGACGGTAATCGAGTCGCCGGTATGCACCCCCATCGGATCGAAGTTTTCGATACTGCAGATGATGATGCAGTTGTCCTTGTGGTCGCGAACCACTTCCATCTCGAACTCTTTCCAGCCGAGGAGCGATTCTTCGATCAGCACCTCTTTGGTCGGCGACAGGTCGAGGCCGCGCATCACAATGTCTTCGAATTCTTCGATGTTGTAGGCAACGCCGCCGCCAGTACCGCCCAAGGTGAAGCTCGGACGAATGATCACCGGAAAGCCAATTTCGATCTGAATCCGCCGCGCCTCATCCATCGAGTGCGCAACCGCCGAAATCGCTGAACCGAGGTTGATTTCGGTCATCGCATCGCGGAACTTCTGTCGGTCCTCGGCAACGTCGATTGCCTTCTCGCTGGCGCCGATCAGCTCAACGCTGTATTTCTCCAGCACGCCATAGCGCGCCAGATCGAGCGCGCAATTCAATGCGGTCTGCCCGCCCATCGTCGGCAGCAGCGCATCAGGGCGCTCCTTTTCGATGATCTTCTCGATTGCCTGCCAGCGGATGGGCTCGATGTAGGTCGCATCGGCCATGTCCGGGTCGGTCATGATCGTGGCCGGATTGGAGTTGACCAGCACCACGCGATACCCCTCTTCGCGCAACGCCTTGCACGCCTGGGCACCGGAGTAGTCGAACTCGCAGGCTTGTCCGATCACGATCGGACCCGCACCGATGATCATGATGCTCTTGATGTCGTTACGTTTTGGCATCTTTCTAGGGTCTGTAAAGGGCTATCCCGCCGCGGCTGTCGCCAGCCGGGCGCTGAAGGTAAGAAACAGGGCACCAACGCCGCCGTTGGCGCCAGCCGACACGCGGTGGCGCGCGCGCAGCTTCGCCGCAAGCCGGTGGCCGGCAAAAATGAGCGCGCTCAGGTAGCTGAAACTGGCCAGCTGCACGATCCCTCCGAGCACCGCGTAGGTCAGCGCCGGATGGGCATAGCTACGATCAACGAACTGGATGAAAAACGAGACAAAGAACAGGATCGCCTTGGGATTCAGCAGGCTGATGGTCAGCGCGCGCGCGAAAGGACGCGCCGTCGACGGCGACCGCGGCGGCACCAGCGAAGCCTGCGCGCCGTGATGCCAGCTGTGCCAGGCGGAGCGCAGCAACCCAATGCCCAGCCACGCCAGATAGGCCGCACCAGCCAACTTGAGTATCCCAAACAGCTCGGGATAAGCCTGTAACAGGGACGCCATGCCCGCGGCGGCGGCGAGCATCAGCAGCAGATCGCCAGCGAAGACGCCGCAGGCGGCGCGATAACCTGCGGCCACGCCACTGCGCCCCGCCACGCTGAGCACGAACATCGAGTTCGGACCGGGCAGCAGAACGATGATCACCACCCCGATCACGTAAGTGGTGATGTCGGTTACGCCAAACATGGCTTAGTGCGCGTCCGCCATCAACTGCACGAAGCGGTCAAACAACATGCCGACGTCGTGCGGGCCAGGACTGGCCTCGGGATGTCCCTGGAAACTGAAGGCTGGCGCGTCGGTCAGACGGATGCCCTGGTTCGAACCGTCGAACAACGAGCGATGCGTGACCTGCGCATTGGCCGGCAGACTCTGCTCGTCCACCGCAAAGCCGTGGTTCTGACTGGTAATCAGCACATGGCCCGTTTCCAGATCCTGAACCGGGTGGTTGGCGCCGTGATGCCCGAACTTCATCTTCAGGGTGCGCGCGCCAGCCGCCAGACCGAGGATCTGGTGACCCAGACAGATCCCGAACAGCGGGGTTTTCTTGGCCAGCAGCTCGCGCGCAGCCTTGATTGCGTAGTCGCAAGGCTCCGGATCGCCGGGGCCATTGGACAGCATCACGCCATCGGGCTTGAGCTTGAGCACTTCCTTGGCCGTAGTCTTAGCCGGCACCACGGTGACGCGGCAGTCGCGATCAACCAGCATGCGCAGAATGTTGCGCTTGACGCCGAAATCGTAGACCACCACATGGCGACTACCGCCGCTGCGCTCGACTTCGCGATTGCTTTCGAGCTCCCACGAGCCGCGCGTCCAGGGATAGGCCTTCTCGACCGTCACCACTTGCGCCAGATCCATGCCCTTGAGACCGGCGAAGCCCTGTGCCGCGGCCAATGCCTTTTTCTCGCTGATCCGGCCGCCAGCAACGATGCAACCATTCTGAGCGCCGGTATCGCGCAGGATGCGGGTCAGGCGTCGCGTATCGATGCCGGC
This sequence comes from Nevskiaceae bacterium, assembly GCA_041555955.1. Taxonomy (GTDB): domain Bacteria; phylum Pseudomonadota; class Gammaproteobacteria; order Nevskiales; family Nevskiaceae; genus Solimonas. The sequence continues at coordinate 802 of JBFFJL010000270.1, read as the reverse complement.
AATGGCAACTGTCTTCTGCCGCTTCAGATATGCACGAAAGTCTTCGGTCGAGCGGAAGCTGCTGTGCGCGCGCGGAACTTCACGCAGCACCAGCCCCGCCAATTGCACCCGCTCGGACTCGGCATCTTCGTCGTTGGTACCGACATTGCCGATATGCGGATACGTCAACGTCACAATCTGTTCGCGATACGACGGATCCGTCAGGATTTCCTGATAGCCGGTCATGGCGGTATTGAAGACGACTTCGCCGACCGTCTGACCGTCAACCCCGATCGAAACGCCGCGAAAAATAGAGCCGTCCGCGAGTGCGAGCAAAGCGGGTTTTAGGTCAGTCATGCGTAGGTATCTAATCCGTTCGGCGGACATGGAAACGGGGGCTCAAGCCCCCGTGCCGGATTAGCCCAGCATTATATTGGTGCGCCCTGTCATCGTCCATGCCTTTTCGAAGTTTCTTGTCAAAAATCCAGACCGAGCTGGTCGCCTGGTGCGTTCGGCCGGCGAAAACGATCCAAACGCAACGCCGGACCGCGCGAAGTATTCAGCCCCAGGCGCCGACAGGCGGCGCTGAAACGCTGCTCCAGCACGTCCGCATAAACCCCCTGTCCGCGCATCCGGCTGCCGAACCGGCTGTCGCTGTCGCGCCCTCCGCGCATCTGCTGCACCAGACTCATCACGTGCGCGGCCTTCAAGGGATAGTGTGTTTCCAGCCAATCCCGAAACAGCTGCTTCACCTCATGCGGCAGCCGCAACAGGATATAGCTGGCATTTTCAGCACCGGCATCGCGCGCTGCCGCCATCACTT
>JBFFJL010000269.1:0-5597 GCA_041555955.1 Nevskiaceae bacterium | reverse complement strand
GAGTCGGATCGATAGTGTCCCATACGCACCATCGCTGCGAGTCGATCTCGGGCTAAGCTGCGCGCTGTGCGAAAAATCCTGCCGGATTGTCAGGGCCGGGTTTCCGCGACCAGAAATCTGGAGGAGTGATCCGATGAAGATGCTTTTGCCGGCAATGGCAATGGGCGCGCTGTTGTGTCTGACCGCGTGCGAACGCAAGGCCGAAACAGCGGCGGTCCCGGTGGCGACGCCAGAAGCCCTGGCGCAGCACAGCGCGGAGTTCAAGCGTGAGGTGCTCAAGGTTGCCGACGGGGTCTATGTCGCGATCGGCTACGGCATCGCCAATTCGATTCTGCTGGAAGGCGACGACGGCATCATCATCGTGGATACGATGGAAACGGCAGAGTCGGCACAGCAGGTGCTTGCGGCATTCCGGCAGATCACCGACAAGCCGGTCAAGGCCATCATCTACACGCATTCGCATCCGGACCACATCGGTGGTGCCGGTGTGTTCGCCGCCGGCGCGGGAGACATCCCGGTCTACGCCCAGCGCGATCTGGTGCGCAACATGGAGCGCACGTCGATCGAGCTGCAGACCGCGATCACCAAGCGCTCGCTGCGGATGTACGGCAGCACGCTGACGCAGGAGGAGAGGGTCAACGTCGGCATTGGACCGTTCGTGGATGTCCATGAAGGCAGCACCGTCGACACGCTGCGGCCAAACCACGAGTTTGACGACTCGCTGGACGACACCGTGGCCGGCATCCATTTCCAGCTGGTGCATGCGCCCGGCGAGACCGAGGACCAGTTGTTCGTGTGGCTGCCGGAGCGTCGGATCCTGCTGTCAGGCGACAACTTCTACCGCGCGTTTCCGAACCTGTACACGATTCGCGGCACCTCCTACCGCGATCCGCGCGCCTGGGCCGATTCGATCGACAAGATGCGCGCGCTGCATCCGGCGATCATCGTGCCGAGCCACACGCGGCCGCTGACCGACGAGGCGCAGATCGAAAACGAACTGACGCGCTACCGTGACGGCATCCGCTACGTCTACGACCAGACCCTGCGCCTGATCAACCAGGGCATGACCCCGGACGAGATCGCCGCGACCCTGAAGCTGCCGGCGCATCTGGCGGCCTCGCCGTGGCTGCAGACCTTCTATGGAGACCCGGCGTGGTCGGCGCGCGCGATCTACGACGGCATGCTCGGCTGGTACAACGGCAATCCCTCGACCCTGCGCCCATTGGCGCCGGACGATGAGGCTGCGCGCATGGTGGCGCTCGCCGGTGGCGTCGATGCGATGGCGCAGAAGATCGTCGAGGCCGGGCAGGCGGGCGAGCATCAATGGGTGCTGCAACTGTCCGACTATGTGCTGCGCGTGATGCCTAACAACACGGCCGTGCGCGATGCGCACATCGCGGCGCTGCGTGCGATTGGAGAACGGGAGGCCAATCCGAATGCACGGCACTGGTATCTGATGACCGCTGGTGAGCTGGCTGGCGATGTCACGCTGCCGAACCGCATCGTCACGCCGACGCCGGAGATGCTGGCGCGCATGCCGCTCAATCGTTTCTTCGACGGCATGGCCGTGAATCTCGACGCCGATGCCAGCGCTGACACGATCACGTCGGTCGGTTTCGAGTTCACCGACACGCCAGAGCGCTATACCTACATCGTGCGCCGCGGTGTGTCGGAAGTGGTGCTGGAACTGCGCGACGACGCCGACCTCGTCACCCAGGTTTCTGCGCAGGTGTTCAAGGAGATGCTGGCGCAGCGCCGCAATCCAGCGCTGACGTTGGCAACCGAGTTCGAGATGGTCAAGGGCAGCAAGCTCGACCTGATCCGCTTCATGCGGCTATTCGTGCCGGTCGAGGACTGAGCGTGCGCAGGCTTGCTCTGAGCTTGGCGCTTGTTGCGGCAACAGGCATCGTCGCCGGATGTGGCGGAAGCGCCTCAACTGAAGCGGGAAATGTGGGCGGTGCACAGAGCCACGATCCGGCAGTCACCGCTGCGGCCGCCGGCGGAGGCTGCAGCTGGCTGGTCGTCAGCAATCCGGACCTGATCAACGTCGCGTTTCCGGACGAGTCTGCGACCTACTGGGTCGCGATGTTCCCGGCACTACCGGGGACACGCATCCGTATCGACGGCCAGTATCCGGATGCGCGCTACTTCTCGTTCAACGTCTACGACCCGGCGCTGCGGCCGGTCGACGCCATCACCGACTACCAGCTCGTGCCGAAGATCGCTGGCACCAATCCCTACGTCACGGCCGGTGCTGCGCCCGGTGCTGACTACGTCGCCACCGTGCAATTCGGTGATGTGTCTGAGCCGCGTCCGGTCAATGCGCTGTATACCAACCGCATCGCACTGCCGGCGTTGCCGGCGATTCCGAATCCGCAGATCACCGTGATCTATCGTGTGTATCTGGGCGAAGGCGACACCTCCGGCGGCGTGCCGCTGCCGCAGCTGGTGCTCGAAAGTGCCGATGGCAGCGTGGCGCCGCTGAGCCTGAATCTCTGCGATCCATTGCCGCCGGATGGCCTGCCCGGTGTACTCAATCAGACCATTCGTGAAGCCAGCTATCCCACGGTGCTGGACCCGCTGCCGTTTCCGCTGGCACCGGACCAGCCCAACGTCATCCGCTTCTATGGCCTGCCGGAAACCTTGCGCGTCCTTGCCAGCAATGCGATCGGCTTCGATCTGCCGCTGCAGGCGATCACGGCCGCCGACACCGGCGGCGGATTCCTCAGCAATATCGACAACGCCTATGTCACGACGATGGCCAGCCGCGAACACGGTGGCTTGTATCTGTTTCGCGCGCGCGCGCCGAGCTATGCCCAGCAGCCGTTGGACGCCCCGCTGGGCAGCGCGCAGCTGCGCTACTGGTCGCTGTGCACGAATGAATTTCTCAGTCAGCGTTTCGTCGCCTGCCTGAAGGATGCCGACGTGCCGACCGACGCACAGGGGTATTTCACCGTTGTCGTGTCCGATCCGGACGAACGCCCGGATAACGCCATTCCCGGAAACGGCCTGGTCTGGCTGCCCTGGGGTGGCGCCTACCCGGACTCGGTGCTGATCTACCGCCACATGCTTCCGTCGCCGCACTTCGCCGAAGCGATCCAGAACGTGCCCTACGGCACGCCGATCGAAGACGTCATGGGCGAGTACGCGCCGCAGGCGACCTATTGCGATCGGGCGACAGTCGAAGCGGCCGCATCCGCTGCGGCGGCGTTCGCGGCCTGTCGCAGCGCGTTTGTGCAGCGTACAGCGTTGTATTGACGCGCGGCCGCGGGCGATGGAGGTCAGACGGATTCGGTGGACCGGGGATTGGTTGCCTGGAGTGGCTCAGCCACAATTCCTGAATGCCGCGAGATGTCGGTCACGTTCTGGACAGTGAGTGCGAAATCTGCGCATTGATTGCAGGGTACGGTACCGGGTAGCCTGCGGCATCGGCTCAGAGTTCCTTCGGCCAGTGTCTGCCGTATTGGTTTGCAGAGACTGTAAAAAAAAGAATGGTATATCCGGGCGGCGCAACGCCTGACGTCACAATTCGCGCAGTCTGTCCGTGGTTTCCGTCATCCCCCCGTGAAGGAACTTCGATTCCGTGCAGCAGAGCCTGACCTATACGTTGTTGTTCATTGACGATCATCCCATCTACTGCGAGGGGATGGCGCTGGCACTTGGGCAGCGGATGCCCGGCCTCAGGGTGCGAACGGCGGGTGATCGGGAGGAAGCGTCTGCACTGCTGGAGCGCGAGGACATCGACCTCGTCCTGTGCGACTACCGGCTGCCCGGTGAGGACGGCATTACGGTCATGTCGAAACTGGCGAAGGCGCATCCGTCAGTGGCGGTGGGGCTGCTGTGCGCCGATCTGACTCCGCAACTGGTCAGCCGTGCGGTGGCCGCCGCCGGTGCCGTGGCCTGCCTGTCCAAGGAGCGGAATGTTGCCGCCATGGCGGACGCCCTCCAACAGTTACTCGACGGCAGCAGCGTGTTCGACGCAGATCCAGCACCGAGCGAGGACCATGGCCTCACACCGCATCGGGTGGAGATCCTGCGGCTCGCGGCGCAAGGCCTTTCGAACAAGGAGATCGCGCACCAGTTGCAGGTGACCGAGCGCACGATCAAGGATCACTGGACCATCATCTTCACGCGTCTGGGGGTCAGTAACCGTGTCTCGGCTCTGCGTGCGGCCCATTCGCTGCAGCTGATCGAATTCGGTGGATAAGGTCGCACTGACCGGTGCCGAGTTGGCCGATGCGGAGCTGGAACGCACGGTCGCCGAGAGCTGCCTGAGCAAGAACTTCGAGCTCAGCCATCTGGCCACGGCAGGCGTTTGCTTCGTCAGCGTGCTGTTCGCGATTCCGGCCTGGCGGCTGGTGCCGCACGATATCGTCGTGAAGATCGTGCTGGCGACCTTTGCTTACCAGGCGGTCATGCTGTCTGTCAGCCAGTGGTACTACCGGCAGCGGCGCTACGCGTTCTCCTACCGGCATCGTTCCATCGCGGCGACGAGCATCTATGCGATCAATGGCGTGCTGATCGCGGTCGGCTGCATCGTCTACTACCACTACGGTGGCGTCCCCATGTTCATCTACGTGATGGCCATTTTTCTGGGGTTATGCGAGGGCAGCCTCGGCACAGCGGCGTATCACGTGCCTGCCATGGTTGCCTACCAGCTGACATCCACGCCCATCTTTCTGGTGTACCTGATCTTTGCGCCGCGGGACACCACGGTCAACATCGTCTCGGTGGGGCTGGCGTTCAACACCGGGTATTGCATCTGGGTCGGCCGGCAGCAGGCGCGCAACATCCGCGCCGCCATCCGCCTGCAGCATCGTAACGATGCACTGCTGACCGAGCTGCGCGAACAGACCCAGATTGCGCAAGAGGCCCGCCGCGTGGCCGAGCGCAGCAGCGAGGAGAAATCCCGCTTCTTCGCCAGTGCCAGCCATGACCTGCGCCAGCCGGTGCATGCGCTCAACGTCTATACGACGCTGCTGCGGTCGAGCAAGGACGCTGACGAGCGCGAAGACATCCTGCAGCGCATTGATGGCTGCGTGCATACGCTGTCGGACCTGTTCAAGGCCTTGCTCACTGTGGCGCGGATCGAGAGCTATGCCGAGCAACGCGATTCAGTCAGTCCGTTTCCGCTGCAGACCGCCATCGGCAACGCCATCACCTTGTTCCAGCCCATGGCCGAGGAGCACGGCGTTACGGTGCGGTGTGTGCCGACGCGCTGCTGGGTGCAGGGCGAGCAAACCGCCATCGAGCGCATCCTCGGCAATCTGTTGAGCAATGCCATCCGCTTTTCACCCATGGGCAAGGTGCTGATTGGCGTGCGTCATCGTCGGGGACATGCCGAACTTCAGGTGCTCGATACCGGCATCGGCATCGGTGAGCCCGAGCAGGCGCGCATCTTCGGCGAGTTCTATCAGGTCGACAATCCGGGTCGGCTTGCTGAAAAGGGCTTCGGTCTTGGGTTGGTCATCGTGCAGCGTCTCTGCACGAGTCTGGGGTATCGCGTCGCGCTCAAATCGGAACTGGGCCGGGGCAGCTGCTTCAGCGTGTTCATGCCGCTGGCCGAGCCCGTTGCTCCAGCGCGGCCCGTTGCAGAG
>JBFFJL010000268.1:0-5622 GCA_041555955.1 Nevskiaceae bacterium | reverse complement strand
GCGCGAATAAAATTCGCGCCCCTTTTGTTCCACGCTCTTTAAACCGGAAGACACGCATGGCCGCGACAAGCCAATCAATTCGCATCCGGCTCAAGGCCTTCGATCACCGACTGATTGACAAGTCGGCTCGTGAGATCGTTGAGACCGCGAAGCGCACCGGTGCCGTCGTGCGCGGGCCCATCCCGCTGCCGACTCGCAAAGAACGCTACACCATTCTGGTGTCGCCGCACGTCGACAAGGACGCGCGAGATCAATACGAAATCCGCACGCACAAGCGGCTCATGCAGATCGTCGATCCCACGGAAAAGACCGTGGACGCGCTGTCAAAGCTCGACTTGCCTGCGGGCGTCGAAGTTCAGATTTCTCTGAACTAACGGAGACCGCACGATGACGATCGCAATCATTGGCCGCAAGGCCGGCATGACCCGCATCTTCACCGATGCCGGTGCTGCCATTCCGGTGACCGTAATTGAGTGCACGCCTAACCGCGTGACTCAGGTCAAGACCGTGGAAGCTGATGGCTACCGTGCTGTTCAGGTGGCCGTCGGTGAGAAGAAGACCAGCCGCCTGACCAAGGCGGAAGCAGGTCATTACAAGAAGGCCGGTGTTGCTCCCGGTCGCGGGCTCTGGGAAATCCGCCTCGACGGTGACGAGGGTGCGGACCTGGAGACCGGCGCAGAGATCAAGGTTGAGCGGTTCGACGGCATCAAGGCCGTGGACGTCACCGGCGTCTCCAAGGGCAAGGGCTTTGCGGGAACGATCAAGCGTTGGAACTTCGGTGGTGGTCGTGCCTCGCACGGTAACTCACTGTCGCACCGCGCTCCGGGCTCGATCGGTCAGAACCAGAGTCCTGGCCGCGTGTTCAAGGGTAAAAAAATGGCCGGTCAGATGGGAAACAAGCAGATCACTGCTTTGAATCTCGATCTGGTCCGGATTGATACGGACCGTAACCTTCTTCTGGTGAAGGGAGCGGTGCCGGGCGCAACGAATGGCGATGTCATCGTGCGCCCCACGGTGAAGGCATAAGGCTCACTGGGGAAAAACGGCAATGGATATTCAACTGCATAACACTAACCAAACACTCAACGTGTCTGACGCCGTCTTCGGTGTCGACTACAACGAACCGCTGATTCATCAGGTCGTTACGGCGTACCTGTCGGGCGGTCGTGCGGGCACGAAGGCTCAGAAGAGCAAGGCCATGGTCTCCGGCGGCGGCAAGAAGCCGTGGCGCCAGAAGGGTACGGGCCGTGCGCGCGCCGGTTCGATCCGCTCGCCGCTGTGGCGTGGGGGTGGTAAGACCTTCGCAGCGGTTCCGCGTGATTTTTCACAGAAGGTCAACCGCAAGATGTATCGCGGTGCGATCCGCTCGATCATCGCTGAGCTGAACCGCCAGGGCCATCTGATCATCGCTGAATCGTTCACGGTTGAAGCGCCGAAGACCCAGAGTCTCGTTGCTCAGCTGCAGGCGATGTCGACCAACGACATCCTGATCGTGACCGGCGAGCTGGATCAGAACCTGTTCCTGTCGTCGCGCAACATTCCTCATGTCGAAGTCTGCGACGTCGAGGCGATCAATCCGGTCACGCTGCTCAGCCACAAAAAAGTGCTGATGACGGCTGACGCGGTCAAGAAGCTGGAGGCCTGGCTGCAATGAACGTCGATCGTCTGCATCAGATCATTCTCGCGCCGGTGATCTCGGAAAAGAGTTCCCGTGTCGCCGAGAAGCGCAACCAGGCGGTATTCAAGGTTGCGCGCAACGCCGAGAAGCCCGAGATCAAGGAAGCCGTCGAGCAGCTCTTCAACGTCAAGGTTGAAGACGTGCGCACGCTCAACGTCAAGGGCAAGACCAAGCGTTTCGGCCGCAGTGAAGGCCGCCGCTCGGATTGGAAGAAGGCTTACGTCACGCTCGCCCAGGGTCAGGAAATTGACTTCCTGGTCGGCGGCGCCAGTTAAGGGGACGCGGTCATGCCATTGGTTACCATGAAACCGACCTCAGCAGGTCGTCGCCACCAGGTCAAGGTGGTCACGCCGGGCTTGTGGAAGGGTGAGCCGCACGCGCCGTTGCTCGAGAAGAAGAAGAGCACCGGTGGCCGTAACAACAACGGTCATATCACCACCCGTCACAAGGGCGGTGGACACAAGCAGCACTATCGGATCATCGATTTCAAGCGCAACAAGGACGGCGTCATCGCCACTGTTGAGCGGATCGAGTATGACCCGAACCGCTCGGCTCACATCGCGCTGCTGTGCTACCGCGATGGCGAGCGTCGCTACATCATCGCGCCCAAGGGCGTGGCGGCAGGCGATCAGCTGATGTCGGGCGAAAGCGCCGCCATCAAGCCGGGTAACACGCTGCCGCTGCGCAACATCCCGCTGGGTTCGACCATCCATTGCATCGAGATGCGGCCTGGCAAGGGTGCGCAGATTGCGCGTTCGGCGGGTGCCGCCGTGCAGCTGGTTGCTCGTGATGGAAGCTACGCAACGTTGCGTCTGCGCTCCGGTGAGATGCGCAAGGTGCACGTTGAGTGCCGCGCGACGATCGGCGAAGCGGGTAACAGCGAGTTCAACCTGCGCAAGTACGGCAAGGCCGGCGCCAAGCGCTGGCTCGGTATCCGCCCGACAGTGCGTGGTGTCGTGATGAACCCGGTCGATCACCCTCATGGTGGTGGTGAAGGGCGCTCAGGACAGGGTAACCCGCACCCCGTCACGCCGTGGGGTCAGCAGACCAAGGGCAAGAAGACTCGCTCCAACAAGCGCACGCAGCAGTTCATCCTGCGCAGCCGCAAGTCCAAGAAGTAATCAGGTGACCTCATGCCGCGTTCAGTAAAGAAAGGCCCGTTCGTTGACCACCACCTGATGAAGAAGGTGGACGACATGCAGTCCCAGCGCGTCAAGAAGCCGATCAAGACTTGGTCGCGCCGATCGATGGTGACGCCTGAGTTCGTGGGACTGACCCTTCAGGTCCACAACGGCAAGCAGCACCTGCCGGTGTTCATCACCGACAACATGGTCGGCCACAAGCTGGGTGAATTCGCTCCGACGCGGACCTTCAAGGGTCACGCGGACAAGAGCACGAAGAAGTGAGGCTGTGATGCAAACGCAAGCCGTTCTTAAATTTGTTCGTATGTCGCCCAAGAAGGCGCGCGCCGTGGCTGATCTGGTGCGTGGCAAGAAGGTCGACGAAGCGATGAATATCCTGAAGTTCTCGACCCGCAAGCCTGCCCGCATCATCGGCAAGGTTCTGGAGTCGGCGATCGCCAATGCCGAGAACAATCACGGCGCGGATATCGACGAACTGAAGGTGAAGGAGATCTTCATCGACCAGGGTCCGGTGCTCAAGCGAATCATGCCGCGCGCCAAGGGCCGCGCTGATCGAATCTTGAAGCCGACCAGCCATGTCACGATCAGGGTGTCGGACGGCAACTAGCCGTCAGCGCGTCGGACCAGAAGAGAGTAGCTATGGGTCATAAAGTCAATCCGAACGGTTTCCGCCTGGGCATCAGCACGCACTGGGTATCGAACTGGTATGCCGAGCGTTCCGCATACGGCGAAACCTTGCTGAAGGACATGGCGGTGCGCACGTTCCTGCGCAAGAAGCTTGCGCAGGCGTCAGTGTCGCGCATCCAGATAGACCGTCCGGCAAAGTCGGCGCGGGTCACGATTCACACTGCGCGGCCGGGCATCGTCATCGGCAAGAAGGGCGAGGACATCGAGAAGCTGAAGCAGGAAGTCTCGAAGATCATCGGCCTGAAGTCAGATTCAGTCCATCTGTCGGTCGAGGAAATTCGCAAGCCGGAACTCGATGCGAAGTTGATCGCCGACAGCGTTGCGCAGCAGCTGGAGCGTCGTATCATGTTCCGTCGCGCCATGAAGCGCGCTGTACAGAATGCGATGCGTCTGGGTGCAGGTGGCATCAAGATCCAGGTCAGCGGCCGCTTGAACGGTGCGGAAATCGCCCGTACGGAGTGGTATCGCGAAGGTCGCGTGCCGTTGCATACGCTGCGTGCGCATGTCGACTATTCGACCGGCGAAGCGCATACCACCTACGGCGTCATCGGTGTGAAGGTGTGGGTGTTCACTGGCGAAGTGTTCGATGCTGAGCGTCGTCACGACGGCAAACACGACGCCGACGCTCACGCTGCGGCCTAATCATCGGAGAAGACTGCAATGCTGCAGCCCAAGCGCACAAAGTTTCGCAAACAGCGTAAAGGTAGCAATACCGGCCTCGCGCTGACCGGCAACAAGGTCAGTTTCGGCGAGTGGGGTTTGAAGACCTCCGAGCCGGGCCGTATTACCGCGCGCCAGATTGAGGCCGCGCGCCGAGTCATCACGCGCTACATCAAGCGTGGCGGCAAGGTGTGGATTCGTATCTTCCCGGATGTTCCGGTGACCAAGAAGCCTTTGGAAGTCCGCATGGGCTCCGGCAAGGGCAATGTTGAATATTGGGTCGCCAAGGTTCAGGCGGGCAAAGTTTTGTATGAAATGGAAGGCGTGGACGAGACCACCGCGCGTGAAGCCTTCCGACTGGCGGCTGCAAAGCTGCCGGTGAAGACGGTGTTCGTCAACCGGACGATCATGTGATGAAAGCCCAAGAATACGTAAAGGCCCTTCGCGAGAAGGATGCGAAGGCTCTTAAGGAAGAACTGACGGCACTGCGCAGGGAGCAGTTCAATCTGCGCATGCAGCAGGCGACAGGGCAGGGCGGCAAGCCCAACCTGATCCACGATGCACGCAAGAAAATTGCGCGCGTGAAGACCGTCATGGCACAGCAGGTGAAGGCGTCATGAGCGAGCAGCAAGAGAACAAGACCGAGCGCCGCGTCGTCGGGCGTGTCATCAGCAGCAAGCCGAACAAGACCATTACGGTCCTGGTCGAGCGTCGCGAACGGCATCCGCTTTACGGCAAGATGCTGCGTCGCTCCACCAAGCTGCATGCGCACGATGAGAACAACGAGTGCCACGAGGGTGATCGTGTCGCAATCGTTGAGACGCGTCCGCTGTCAGCGACCAAGCGATTCCGTCTGGTCGAGATCCTGGAGCGTGCTAGCGCGCTGCAGCAGGCAGAGTCGGGAGCCTAAGCCATGATTCAGCAAGAATCTTTTTTGCAGGCCGCCGATAACAGCGGCGCGCGCCTGGTGCAGGTGATTCAGGTTAAGGGTTCGACTCATCGGCGTTACGCCGGTGTTGGCGACCTGATCAAGGTCACCGTCAAGGATGCGATTCCGCGCGGCAAGGTGAAGAAGGGCGAAGTGCATGACGCAGTGGTTGTGCGCACACGCTTCCCGATCAAGCGCGCCGACGGTTCGGTGATCCGTTTCGACAGCAATGCAGCCGTGCTGCTGTCGAGCAAGATGGAGCCGCTGGGCACACGTATCTTCGGACCCGTAACGCGCGAATTGCGCGACCGGTTCATGAAGATCGTGTCGCTGGCGCCGGAAGTTCTGTAAGGGGCTCGCAGCAATGAACAAAATCCGCAAAGGCGACGAAATCGTCGTCATCACCGGCAAAGACCGTGGTCGTCGCGGCACCGTGACTCAGGTGCTCGCTAACGGCAAGGCTTTGGTCGAAGGCATCAATCTGGTCAAGAAGCATCAGCGGCCCAACCCGAACGCCGGCGTTGCCG
>JBFFJL010000267.1:0-5631 GCA_041555955.1 Nevskiaceae bacterium | reverse complement strand
TTTTCCCCGATGGCGGCGGGGTGCTGCCCAAGGCGGATGGAGGCTGGTATTACATTTCCAACAGCGAGATTCCAGGCTTCGGTTCTCTCGGGTTCCAGTTCCCCGAACTGGCGGCGCTGACCGACATCATCGAAACGTTCACGCCAGGACTTGGCGGCTCCGGCGTGCTCGAGTTCGCCGCGGACGGCACCATCACCGATGCGTATCGCATCCTGGGCAATACCACCTTCAACTGTTCCGGCTGCGTGACCCCATGGAACACCTGGCTGTCGTGCGAGGAATGGCCCAGTGGGCAGGTCTGGGAATGCGACCCCAGCGGGCGCGACAGCGCGATCGCCCGACCTGCGCTGGGTCTGTTCTCGCACGAGGCGACTGCGATCGACAGCGAACGCCGCATGATCTACATGACCGAAGACATGCCGGACGGCCGCTTCTACCGCTGGGTCGCGGACAACAGTGACTGGCCGTCGAATGCTGCGCGTCCGGCTCTGGAAACCGGCACGCTGCAGGTGTTGCAGGTGCTGGGCGACGGCGTCGAAGGCGCATTGAGCGGACCGCAGCCGGTGGTCTGGATCGATGCACTGAATCCGGATCAGCCGCAGGATCGCAACCGGCATCCGGACAGCACCGCATTCGATGGCGGTGAGGGCTTGTGGAATTTCAACGGCTACGTGTATTTCTCGACCAAGGGCGACGATCGTATCTGGGTCTACGACACGCATCAGCAGACACTTGAGGTTATTTACGACTTCGCCACCAGCGACAACCCCATCCTGTCCGGCGTCGACAACATCACCGTCACCACGCACGGCGATGTGCTGGTCGCTGAAGACGGCGGCGACATGCAGGTCGTGGTGATTCTGCCCGACCGCACGCTCAAACCGCTGCTGCAGATCGTGGGCCAGGATCAGTCGGAAATCGCCGGCATTGCTTTTTCACCTGACGGTCGGCGCATGTATTTCACCTCCGACCGCGGCGGGCCACTGCCCGGCGGCGGTTACGGCGCCGGGCTCGGCATCACCTACGAACTGCTGCTGCCGGGAGACCTGTAACTCAGGGCTTCAGCACGCTGACCTCGGCCGGGCTGCCCGTCAGCGGCAGCTCGATCAGGGTGCCGTCCTGCGCCAGCACCACGCCCTTGCTGCGGATATCGGCCACGCCGCGCAGAAACGCCATTTCGGCGATCAGGTTCGGCGGCGGCGGGGTCAGGTGATACATCAGCAACAGCGGCACGCCGGCCTCGTTGGCGACTTCAGCGGCTTCAACCGGACTGGTGTGATAGCTGGGGATGTCCGCCATGACCTTGGCATAGCGGCTGCGGTCCAGATCGGCGGCGGCGGCCTGGATCTGCGCCACCATGTCCTGGTTCTGCGCCTCGTGCGCCAGCAGGTCCGCGCCCTGGGCGGCACGGATCAGATTGGCGTCCTTGATGGTGTCGCCGCTGATCACCAGCGAACGCCCCTTGTAGTCGAAGCGATAGCCGACTGCCGGCGAGATCGGCGTGTGCGTCACCGGAAACACACTGACCTTCAGATCGCCGTCGACCAAGGCTTCGGTCATCGTGCCGTCTTCGGCCAGGCTCAAGGTGTGGGCCTGCATCAAGCCATCTGCTGGCGGCAGCATCTCGGCGCCGTGATGGGCCACGCGGTAGCCACGGTCCAGCGCATAGGCTTGCTGAAAACCGTCGACGACCTGCTCGACGCCGGCCGGCCCGTAGACCTGCAGCGGCGCGCCGCGACCGGCCACCCAGGTCTGCAGGTTGAACTCGCCCAGTTCGCCGATGTGATCGGAGTGGAAGTGCGTCAGCAACACGCCGCCGATGCGTTCGCCGGGAATGCGCAGCAGCGCCATCCGGTTCCAGGAACCAGGACCGGTATCGACGACGTAGAACTTGCCGCCGGCGATGACCGTGAGGCATGGGCGGGCGCGTTCGGGATCCGGAAAGGGCGAGGAGCTGCCGCAGACCAGCAGGCGCAAGGCGTCGTCGGCAAACAACGGCGCTCTGTCGGTCGTCGACAGACGCGTACGGATGACCTTGTCGATCAGGAAGTCCTGCACCGGCGGCATCTGCAGTACACCGATGCTCAGCATCACCAGCAATGCCAGCGCGAAGAAAGCCTTGAGGCCTTTTTGCATAACGTTCTCTCGGTCCCTTGATATTGACACAGTGTAAACAATAGTCATCTAATGGCGTCAAGTACGAAGTGGGGGAGCTTCGACATGCGCCTGCAGAAATTCATTGATGTGCTGAGCCGCCTGCAACAGCGTCACGCGCCATTATTGTTTCTTGCGCTCGGCGCTGCGCTGTTTACCGCCGACAGTCTGCACCGCACGCCGCCGCTGCTGGCGCCGGAGGCTGCCAGCGGGCAGGGCGCGACGCGCTGGCTCGAAGACGAGGTGCTGTACCGCGAAGCGCTGGCGCGCGGACTCGACGACGGCGATCTGATCGTGCGCCGGCGTCTGGCGCAGAAGATGCGCCTGCTGCTGGAAACCGGGGTCGATGTCGCCGAGCCGGATGCAGACACGCTGCGCCGCTGGGTAGACACGCACGCCGAGCGCTACGGCGGCTTCACTCGGCTGTCGCTGGATCACGTGTTCCTGTCACGCGCACAGCATGACACAGGGCTCGAACAGGACGCTGAGCGTGTCGCTGCGCGTCTGCGCGCTGCCGCTGGTGCTGATGAAGATGCCTTTGCCGCGCTGAGCGATCCACATCCGGCGTCAACGCGTATCGACAACGCCAGCCGCCGCGACACCGAGCGTCTGTTCGGCAAGGCGCTGGCACAGCAGCTCGCAAGCGTGCCGGAGGGGGGCTGGCAAGGTCCGTTGTCGTCCGCGCTCGGCCTGCATTTCGTGCGCATCCGCTCACGCCAATGGCAGACGCCGGACTACAGCGCGGTGCAGGTGCGCGCGCGGCGCGACTATCTGATCGAGCAGCGTCGCCTGCGCACACAGGACGCCTTGAATGCGCTGATGTCGCGCTATGGCGTTGCCGCAGCGGGTTCGTCGTCGTGACGGCGCCATCCTCGCGCCGCTCGCTGGCGCGTCGGACTCTGGCAGGTGTCGGCCTGCTGCTGGCGCTGTTCAGCACGCTGGCCTCGGGCCATGCAATGAACAGCGCGCAGTGGCGTCTGGTCCAGCGCGACGCACAGACCTGGGACAGCCGCCTGCGCCTGCCGGAAGATTTTGAGGGTCGGCTGTTGTCGCTGCATCCGCAATGGCCGGCGGACTGCAAGCGTCGCGGCGAGCCACGGCTGCAGCCGGCCGATGAAGGCACGCTGATGTCGTGGACCCTGGACTGCCCGCAGGGTTTGCACGGCGCGCTGAGCCTGAGTGGCTTCAGTGTTCAGCTGCCGGACGCAATCCTGCTGGTCGAGCCACTGCACGGGGCTCCGCGTTACGCAGTACTGTCGACGACGCGTCCGCAATGGAGCACCAGCGCTACGGCCGAGACGCCGCCGGTCTCGCACTATCTCGGACTCGGCGTCGAGCACATTCTGCTCGGGCCGGACCATTTGCTGTTCGTACTCGGACTGTGGGCGCTGTGGCGGCGTGGCGGGCGCAGTGTGCGCGCCCTGGTCGGCACGCTGACTGCATTCACCGCGGCGCATTCGATCACCTTGGCCGGAGCCGCACTCGGGCATTGGTCGCTGCCGTCAGGCGCGGTTGAAGCCAGCATCGCAGCATCGATCCTGCTGCTGGCGGTGGATCTGGCATTCCATTCATCCGATGAAGCCACATCCCCGCGCAGTGGCGTGGCCGGTCATCTGCCCGCATTCGCGTTCGGCTTCGGTCTGCTGCACGGCTTTGGCTTCGCCGGCGCGCTGGCACAGATCGGCCTGCCGGAGCAGGCGCAAGGGTGGGCGCTGGCCGCGTTCAATCTCGGCGTTGAAGCGGGACAGCTGCTGTTCGTCCTGGCGCTGATGCTGCTGGCGCATGCGCTGCGTCCGATGCAGCGCTGGGCGCCGGTGGCGCTGTGTGTCTACGGCAGCGTTGCCGCGTACTGGTTGATCCAGCGCAGTGCAGCGGTTTTCACATAACAAGAAGTGCGGGGGAGCAGCATGAGAGTTCGAACGCGGTTCACGGCAACGCTGGTCGCACTGGTGCTGGCGGCCTGCGGTGCGTCGACGACACCGGAGAACGTGCCGTCGCAGCCGGGGCAGCCGGGAGCGCTCGCTGGTGACTGTGGCCCTGTGGTGGCTGGACACCAGCAGGCGCTGTTCGGTGATCTGCATGTACACACCAGCGACTCCTTCGACACCTACTTCTTCAACTCCATCAACGGCCCGCGCGACGCGATCCGCTTCGCCAAGGGCGAACCCGCGGGCTATCCGGCCGGCGACGACGATCCGAATACGCCCGACCACTACGAGCAGCTGGACCGCCCGCTGGATTTTGTCGCGATCACCGACCACGCCGAATTTCTCGGCGCGTTCAAGACGCTGTGCGAACTGGGCGGCACCGTACCGGCCGGCACCAATCCGGCCTGCGAAATCGTCGGCAACAGCATTCGCGGTGACATCCGCGCCTTCGTCGAGGGGCGGACCACGCCGTTCCAGATCGCGCTGCAGGCGCTGCTGGCCGAGAGCCCGACCGACCGACCGGCCTGGGCCGAGCAGCAACGCATCACTGACGAGGAATACCAACCCTGTACGTTCAGTACCTTGCACGGCTATGAATACAGCTCGAACAAACGCGGTCAGATGCTGCACCGGAACGTGATCTTCCGCGGCGACGCGGACCAGGTGCCGGACGTGGTCTACGGCTCGGCCACGCTGCTGACCGGCATCGACGACCGCAACGCCAACGACGAGTGGATGCTGTTCGATCATCTGCAGGACAACTGCGGCGGCATGCCGGACTGTCGCGCACTGACGATTCCGCACAGCGCCAATCTGTCGGACGGCCGTTATTTTATGCCACGCGACTTCGCCACCGGTCTGCCGCCGGGCCGCGACGGCGTCGCGATGACTCAGGCCGATGCGCAGCTGCGCCGCGGTTACGACCGCGTGCTGGAGATCTATCAGCACAAGGGCGCCTCCGAATGCGCCGCAGGCCTCGAAGGCAACTATCTGGAAGGCGAGGAGACGCACTGCGATTTCGAGTTGACCAAGAACGTCTGCGCCGGCCTGCCGGACGATCCGCCCGGCTGCGCGAACTACTGCACCGGCGATCCATCACGCGACCCGAGCTTCTGCGCGCTGACGCAGGCGCCGACCTACCTGACACGCATCTGTGAAACCGTCGGTCCCGACGGCGCGTCCGGCCCGGCCGACAACTGCACCGCACCGATGGACTATTACCGCAACGCGATGGTCGAGGGTTTCACGCTGCGTTCGATCCTCGGCATCAATCCGTACCGGCAAGGCATCATCGCGTCGACTGACACGCATAACGGCACGCCCGGCATGGTGCGCGAGCGCATGTATCCCGGGCACGGCGGCGTGCTCGAAGACGAGCCCAAGGATCACCTCGGCCAGTGGGACTGTGACAACAGCAACCGCGCAATCAATCCGGAAGACCCGGCGGACCCGGACAACTGCACCAACCGCGTGTTTCTTGATCGCGCGCGCGGCTTCGGCACCGGTGGGTTGGCCGGCGTCTGGGCGACGGAAAACACGCGCGCGCAGA
>JBFFJL010000266.1:0-5638 GCA_041555955.1 Nevskiaceae bacterium | reverse complement strand
TGGTTCCGGCGGCATCCATCAAGGGCGCTCTGGCGCACCGCGTTGCGTTTCACGCTCACCGGCTCGCGCGGCGCTGGGCCACTGGCGCCGTCCGGGATAAGACGCCCCAGGCGGCAGCGCCCGAGATACGCACTCTGTTTGGCGACGCAGCCGGTGCGCGCAACGAGTGTGGGCAGGTTGGCCGGGTCGTCATCGACGACGTCTGGCTGGAGCCCGGGCAGCTGCGCAGCGAGCGGCTGACCCACAACGCCATCGATCAGTTCAGCGGCGGCGTACGCAACCACATGCTGTTCAACGAACAGGTGCTGGCCCAGGGAGAAATCCGCCTGAGCCTGCGGCTGGACCTCCGCGGTCTTGGGCCGGATGACGCTGCGCTTCCGGCGCTGCAGGCCGCATTGAACGATCTCGTCACCGGGCGCCTGCCGATCGGGGGACGCACAAGTACCGGGCACGGGGCGATGGAAGGGCGCGTCGAATGGCGCGCACCTGAAGCATGGCGCCATGTATTGACGAAACTGGAGGGAGCCGCATGAATGCCGCCACACTCAGGGCGCTTCACGAGAAGCTCAGTGCCCGCGTTGCATTGAGTCCTGTACGGCTCTGCAACTTTGCTGCAGAGACTCGGGACATGGATGACGTTGAAGCCGGGGAACAGGCCCTCATCGAGTTTGCACCCGCGCTGGGCAGCCTGACGCGCACCGGCGCACATCACTGGATTGGCGACGCGCGGCAGATCGGGGCCAGTCGCAGCGACGGCATGATCCTGGAGGCGGAGCTGGTCGATGCGCACGGCAGTGGCCTGCAGTTGCGGCACCTGGGCGACCGCTGGCGCCTGACCCGGATTCGGGAAACTGAAGGTGAGTCCTGTCTGGCAGACGAGATGGTCTTGCTGGGGCGCCCGCCGGCTCCGCAGAAGCTGCGCTATCGCCGCTACTGGGAGATTGTTACGGGTCACGGAGGTGTGCGGCCCGTGCTGGCAGTTCTGATCGGAGCAGAAGCCTCATGAATAGTCCGCACAGCAAGAAGCGCCGCCAAGGTCACTCCGGACAGCACATCGATCACATGCGGAGTTCCACGGCGGGAGCAGGCGACGCCATCAGCGCGCCCTACAATTTCGTTCCGCTCGCGAACTGGGTGTTCATGCCCGGCTGGGCACCACAGGTGAGTCACGATGTCCCGCTGGAAGATGGCATCAGTGGTGCGCTCGACATTACGCTCACGGCACACACCCCGATCCTGTGCGCGGATGAACCCGTTGCCGCGAGCAGGCACAGCGTGGCGGAAGCGCACTTCGTCAAATCTGGACAGCAGTATCTGATTCCCGGCAGCACACTCAAGGGAACCGTGCGCAATGTCGTGGAGATACTCTCATTCGGGCGTATGCGTGCGGTGGACGAGCAGCGATTCGCGCTGAGGGATATCTCCAGTTCCAAAAAAATCGCATATGCGGACGCCATCAGGGGGAAAGTCCGGACCGGCTTCCTTGAAAAAACCGAGGATGGCCCGCGTCTGATTCCCTGTGAGTATGTGTGGTTGCCGCACACGGAGCTGCAGACTTACCTCGGATTGGCGGCGCGCGCACCGCTGCACAAGATGTTCAACTCACAGGAACACAAGGGGGTCAGCAGAAAGATTTCGAGATGGCGCGAACTGTGCAGGACGGCAGGCAAATCACCTGATTCGATCCAGTTCGAAATCGGCGAGAAGAAATCCCGGCGAATTGCCCAGTCCCTCGGGCAGGGGGGGCTGCGGGGCGTTCCGGTATTCACCGGTCAGGTCAGCGATGATGATGCGCGGTCGGGTGGCGACAGAAAGTTCAAGAAGCACGATTTCGTTTTCTTCAATGCGGCTGAAGACAAGGCGACGCCGCTGGCAAAACGCGAATGGCGCGATTTTCTCTTTGTGCAGGGTGACGCCGAAACGAAGGATGCCGAGAACATGAGCTGGCCGGGCTACTGGCGTCAGTGCTATTTCGAGGGCGAGCGGGTGCCGGTGTTCTATGTCAAGCGGGACTGGGGCAAGGCCATCGGTCTCGCCTATATGCCGCGCCTGGCGGGCGACTGGTCCACGCACGAACTGGTCAGGGCCATTTCGCCGAGCCATCTGGAGATGCCACGCAATCCGGGCGCTGCCGAATACGACCTGGCGGAATTGATGTTCGGCACACTGGGCGAAAGTCAGCCGGCCGCACTGGCGTCTCGGGTGATGTTCGAGCCCGCGTTTGCGCAGGGGAATCCGAAACCGGTGGCCAATCGGCCGCCAACAGTGCTCAACGGACCCAAGCCGAGCTACTTTCCGAACTACCTCGTGCAGAATCGATTGCCGGGACAATATGCCACCTATGTCGATCTCGACCGCAGTGGCAGGCCGCCGACGCTGCGCGGGCGTAAGCGATATCCGGTGCGCAGCCAGATTGAAGAAGCGCCACTGCCGTCGACCGACAACATGGCGGTCAGCGTGAAGCTGTTCCCGCTTCCGGAGGGCACGCAGTTCAAGAGCCGGGTCGTGTTCCACAACCTGAAGCCGGAGGAGCTGGGCGCGCTCATCTGGGGATTGACGCTCGGAGACAGCACGACCTTCAGGCATGCGCTGGGCATGGGTAAACCGTTCGGCTACGGACAACTATCGGTCCGCATCGACAGTGCCAGCCTCGATCCACTGGACGGCCGCGCGAGTCAGGCGCCGGAGCAGTACTGCACGATGTTCGCCGACATGATGGAAGCCCAGTGTGCGGAGCGGAAGGTGCCTGGCGGTTGGCGCGAGTCGGATGCGATCCGGCTGTTCATGGCCATGTCGGATCCCGACCTGGCCGAGCCGGCGGGCCAGGGTGGACTCAGATCCGGATTTCCGGGACAGCTGGCGCATATGCCTCTGAACCCCGGAAAACTGGATGCGTTCACCAGGGCCAAGCAGGACGGGCTGTCTCTGCAACCGTACCTGTCAGGCGTCGTTCTGGATGACGTTGCCCGTGCTCAAAACGTTGCGGAGGCAGGCTCCCGACCGCGAGCGGTCAGCGCTGCGCCGGTTGTGGCACCGCCTGAACCGGCAAGTCCGCCGCCGCGGCTCCGCGGCCTGGCCCAGCTCACCTACAACCCGGGGCGGGGCACATTGGAGATCAGTGCAACCATCGATAAGAAGCCGATCCGCATCGAGCTGAACAGGGCGGAGACCGAGGCCGTACGCAATGCTCATGCGGAGTGGTGGCAGCGCGTCAGCAAGAAGCGACGGGGCAGTGCCTATATCGCCATCGATCAGGTCGGCGCTCACATGTATCGCCACGTTCTGGAGGAATTCATGCCGGAGTAGGGCAGGCTCAGAACGCTGGGCCGTCGGCTCTGCCGATCAGCGCGAGAACCCGCGTCAGCAGAGCCGTCCCGAGTATCCGCCACAGCATCAATGATGACAAAGCACCACCGCCCGCGGAGCTCTGGCCGGACTCCGGCGCCGGAGTTGTTGCTGCTTACGCCAGATTGACCAACGTGCTTATTGAGCGGCTGACCATCAGTTTCGGTGGAAATCCGCATTACTTCAGTGGCTTCCTCCCGACACGGCCGATCACGAGACCCCGAGCAGAAAAGCCTTCAAATGGTCATTTTCTGACTGGCGCCAGCAGAACGGTAGGCTCTGCTGCGCGCAAGCTTGTGGATTGAGAATTACGGCTGTCTGCTTGGCAAACTGAACGGGCTTATTACATGAAAAAGGGCGGGAACATCATGATCAACGTTATTCGCAAGTGGTTTGGCACTGACAACGGGCGGTTGCAGGACGCCCATGCGGTTTCATCCGCGACCCCGGTTGCGGAGCAGGCTGACCCGGCAATGGAACAACTGCCGGAGGAAGTGGTACATGTCTGTATCGTCAGCGGTGAACGCATGGGAAATGTGATTCCGGTGCTGCACGAGGAGCGCCGAACGCACGTCGTTCTCATGTACACCGAAGACATGGCGGCCCGCGCCGCACAGCTGAAGCGCTTCTTTGAAGCACGCGGTGTGGCATGCACTCTGCGTAGTTTTGATGCCGTCGACCAGGCATCCATATTCGAAGCCATGCGCGATCTGCGCTTATGGCTGAACCGTCATGCGGCTGCATCTGCATGGTGCGTGAACGTCACCGGCGGCACGACGCCGATGAAGCTGGCTCTGTTTGATGCCCTGCGCGACGCGAGCAATGCGAATGCGAGCTTCATCTATAGCGACACCAGAAATGAGCACATCGACAACCTGACGACTCGCTCGCGCGAGCAGTATCGTGACGTACTGAATGTGTCCGATTACCTTGCGGCGCAGGGCTTGAGAGAAATGGCCTCGGTGAGCGGGCATCCCAATTGGCAGAGGATCTTGAAGGACGTCGGCCCAGCGGCTGCCGCTATGAGGAGCATCGCACTCGGGCCCAGGGAGTGGATACTGGGCGCGATCAACAGTGCAGCGAACCCTCTTCTTCAGAAGGGCAAGGGACCTCTGAAAGCAGCCAGCGACCGCGATCGCCTACGACTGGTCATGGGCGATCAGGCGAATGACGAAAAGCTTGCGGCCTATGAGCGCGAACGGTTTCCGGTTATTGCGAATGATCTGAAGAAATCCGAGGAAATCGATCGGCTAATCGACGCTGACGTTCTGCGCGTCATTAATGACAAGCTGTGGTTCCCGAACTACCGTGCTGCGTACTTGCTGGGAGGATTCTGGCTCGAATGGTTTACAGCGCAGGCCGCTATAGAGACAGGGTTCACGACAGATCATTTCCGACATGGTCTGGAATTCGGTTGGAGCGATGGTAGCGGCGACGACCGCAACAGTCGCAATGCCGTTCGCAATGAACTGGATTTGTGCGTGGTGCACCGCAATCGCATGCTCGTGGTCGAGTGCAAGACGCGTTCCTCAGGCAAGCTCACCGACTCGGTCTACAAGCTCGACACCTTGCGTCGGCGTGTCGGCAGCGCACTCTCTAACGCCCTGCTGGTATCCGCCTCGCCGTTGACACCAGACGAGTATCGCCGCGTACTTGAAACCGGAGGCATCTACTTTTGTGCGGGCCCCGACTTGAATCGGATCGGAGAGTTTCTGTCGCTATGGAAGGAAGGTAGGCCGGAAGCATGGGTACCTAGCGACGCTTCCTTCAAACCAAAGACAGGACAAGGCAGCAACAATGTCAGCCGCAAGCGCGGCGGGGGCCGCTCATGATTGTGCTCCCTCTCGCCACGCCATCCGACTACCCGTGCCGGATCCTCGTCTGCGTGACCGGAATGTCCCCGCAGGTGGTGACCGAAACGCTCTACGCGCTGGCCGTCCAGCAGACGCCGGCGTTCGTGCCGACCGAGATTCATCTGGTCAGCACCGCGCAGGGCGCAGAGCAGGCTAGGCTGGAGCTGTCGGCTCAAGGCAATGACCAGATTGGATCGTTGTGCCGTGACTACGGGATCGACCGCAGCCATATTCGCTTCGACGAAAGCACGATCCATGTCATCACTGATTCCCAGGGCCGCGCGCTGGATGACCTGCGCAGTCCGTCGGACAACAACGATGCGGCGGATTGTCTCGTGCGCACCCTTCGACTGTTCACCGACGATGACGAGACTGCGGTGCACGTGTCGATCGCTGGCGGCCGCAAGACCATGGGCTTTTTTGCCGGCTACGCCCTGTCG
>JBFFJL010000265.1:0-5656 GCA_041555955.1 Nevskiaceae bacterium | reverse complement strand
GTCTGCATTTCATTGGCAGTACGCTGGGGCTGCTGATTGTCGCCTATGCAGTCACAACCAGGTCCTGGTGGCTGATCGCAGCGGCCTTCGTTCAAGGCTATGCCTTTGCCTGGATCGGGCATTTCTTCTTCGAGCACAACAAGCCGGCGACGTTCCAATACCCATGGATGTCGTACAAGGGCGACTGGAAGATGTGGTGGCAGACACTGACCGGCAAGATCGCGTTCTGAGCAAACCCAAGGCAATCGCTGCGGAGCCTGAAGGCGCCGCATTGCTGGCCGCTCTGGCTGACTTCAGCCTGCCGCCGCAACAGTTCGGTCATCGCAACCATCTGCACGCGGCCTGGCAATGCCTGCGCGAAGCGCCGCTGCCGCAAGCGACCGAGCGTTTCTGCGGTTTGCTGATCCGCTACGTCGATCACCTGGGCGCTCGCGCCAAGTACCACCACAGCCTGACCGTCGCAATGCTGCACCTGGTCGCCGCGCGCATGCGCGACGACCAGAATTGGGTGGCGTTCATTACGGCCCATCCCGAGCTGCAGCACGACGCACGCGCTCTGCTGCACCAGCACTATTCGCCCGAATGCCTCGACAGTGACACCGCGCGCCGCGGCTTTGTGGCGCCCGATCGGACGCCCCTGCCCTGCATTGATCATTAATTAACCACAAACGCTGGCGCGCGGCGTAGAATGCGCGCCCCAACAGCGTTTTCGCTTCCGCGCATGCATCACGACAGCCACACATTCGACGTCATCGTCATCGGCGGCGGCCATGCCGGCACCGAAGCGGCACTGGCGGCTGCGCGCATGGGCTGCGCCACCCTGCTGGTGACGCAGAGCATCGAAACGCTGGGTCAGATGTCGTGCAATCCGGCAATCGGTGGCATCGGCAAGGGCCATCTGGTCAAGGAAATCGATGCATTGGGCGGGCTGATGGCGCATGCCGCCGATCGCGCCGGCATCCAGTTCCGCATGCTCAATGCGTCCAAGGGCCCCGCGGTGCGGGCGACCCGCGCGCAGGCTGACCGCATGCTCTACAAGTGGGTCGTGCGTGAAGCGCTGGAGAACCAGCCGAATCTGAGCCTGTTCCAGCAGGAGGTCGACGACCTGATCGTCGAAGGGAGCACCGTCCGCGGCATCGTCACGCACCTGGGCCTGAAGTTCCATGCACCATCGGTGGTGCTGACCACTGGCACCTTCCTTGGCGGACGCATCCACGTAGGGCTAAGCCAGACTCCGGGCGGACGTGCCGGCGATTCGCCGTCGCTGCCGCTGGCCGCGCGTCTGCGCGAGCTGCATCCGCGCGTCGGCCGCCTGAAGACCGGTACGCCGCCGCGGCTGGATGGGCGCACGATCGACTGGGCGCAGCTGGCCGAGCAGCCGGGCGATACACCAACCCCCGTGTTCTCGTTCCTCGGCAACGTCGCCGAGCACCCACGGCAGGTGCCGTGCCACATCACGCACACCAATGCCGAAACGCACGACATCATCCGCAGCGGCTTCGATCGATCGCCGATGTTCAGCGGCATCATCGAAGGCACCGGCCCACGCTATTGCCCCAGCGTCGAGGACAAGGTCAACCGCTTCGGCGATCGTGACCGGCATCAGATCTTCCTCGAACCGGAAGGTCTGAACACGCGTGAGATCTATCCCAACGGCATCTCGACCTCGCTGCCCTACGACATCCAGGAACGCTTCGTCCGCAGCATTCGCGGATTGGAGAGGACGCAAATCACGCGGCCCGGCTACGCGATCGAATACGACTACTTCGATCCACGCGATCTGCAGAGCTCATTGGAAACGAAAGTCATCGCTGGCCTGTTTTTCGCCGGCCAGATCAATGGCACTACCGGCTACGAAGAAGCGGCTGCGCAGGGCCTGCTGGCCGGCATCAATGCTGCGCTGCGCGTGCGCGGACAGGAGCCGTGGACACCGCAGAGACATGAAGCCTACATCGGCGTACTGGTCGACGATCTAATCACCCTGGGCACCACCGAGCCCTATCGCATGTTCACCTCACGCGCCGAGCACCGCCTGCTGCTGCGCGAGGACAACGCCGACCAGCGACTGACGCCGGTGGGATGGCGGCTCGGCCTGGTCGATGAGCGCCGCTGGCGCGCTTACTGCGAAAAAGCCGAAGCGATTGCCGGCGAACAGGCACGCCTGAGCGCACTGTGGCTGAAACCCGTGCAGCTGGCGCAAGCGGATGTTGCGGCCGTATTCGGCGCAGCGCCCAACGACAGCGGACTGTCCGGCCTCGACCTGCTGCGTCGCCCGGAAGCCGACTACGGCACTCTGCAGAAGCTCGGCCTCGCTCCGCAGCTGATCGATCCTGCGGTATCCGAACAGGTCGAGATCCAGACCAAGTACGCGGGCTACATCCAGCGCCAGAATCTGGAGATCGAGCGTGTACGTCGCAATGAGGACACCGCACTGCCGGACGATTTCGACTACGTGCAAGTGATCGGACTGTCCAACGAAGTACGGCAGAAGCTGGTTGCCCATCGGCCGCAAACCGTCGGACAGGCCGGACGCATTTCCGGCGTGACGCCGGCCGCAGTGTCGCTGCTGCTGGTTCACCTGAAGAAGCGCGGCGCCCAGCGGCGCAGTGCCTGAAGTAGCCGGCGTACAAGTAGTCCGTACTGTTCTATGCTGGCATCAGCCGGCAACAAAGCCGGCCGTCCCGAACAGCCGGAGCCGCACATGAATAGAATTCTGGGCCTTGCCCTGCTTGCCATCGCAACCACTGCCGCCGCAGACGGTCCCCGTATCGGACAGTGGGAATACACACAGGAAATGACGATCCCGGGCAGCGCCATGCCGGAGGGCATGCAGATGCCAAAACTACCCGAGGGTGTACAGCTGCCGCCCGGCATGAGCATGCCGCAGATGGGGCAGCACGGCATGACGCAAACGATGACCTTCAGACACTGCGTGACGTCGGAAGACATCGTGCCGATGAATAGCGACGACGCATCGAAGTGCAAGATGACGAAGATGAAGCGCAGCGGCAACAACTTCGAATGGGCCGCCGAGTGCCAGACGCCGGAAGGTGTTGCGACCAGTGAAGGCAACGGCACCTACACCAACGACCGCATGGACGCGACAATCACGTCCAAGATGTCTGTGAATGGTCAGCCGATGGAGATGAAGCAGACACTGCACGGGCGTTATCTCGGCCCCTGTCCGCAGTAAGCCTTCGGAGCGCGTGCGTTCAGACTCGGTTCAGCGCGCGCACCTAAGCTGCAATCCGTCAGTTCACATCGCGGCCCACAAGGTCCGTACACAAATCAAGCATTGGGAGACTCAAACCATGATTCGCAAGCTGCTGAGCATCACCGCGGTATCCGCCTTCGCCGTTGTTGCCGGTCAGGCCATGGCTGCAGACGCCAAGGTCAAGGCCGACGTCTCGGCCCAGGTCGAAGCCCCAGCCGCGGTGCATTCACTGAAAACCGAAGCCCAGGGCCAGGGTCAGGCCGCAGTGCATTCGATGAAAGCTGAAGGCGCGGCTGCAATGGAAAACCTGGATGGCGCCGCCAGCGCCGGCTCCGAACAGGGCGTCAGCGCCAAGCAGGCGGGCATGGATGCCGCGGCCTCAGCCAAAGCGAACGCAGAAGTGAAAGCTGGCGCGATGAATGCCAAGAGCCACGAGGAAGCCGCCAAGGCCAAGGCAGAAACCAAGGCCGCGATCGGCGCCACCAAGGACGGCGCCAAAAAGGTCGGCGGTGCAGTCGCTGACGGCGGCAAAAAGGCAGTCGGCAAGACAGTCGATTTGACCGGCAAGGCTGCCGGCGGCCTGCTCGGCGCGGTGACGGCCCCGGCTGCCGACGTTTCGGTTGACGTCGAGGTCGAAGCCGGCGCCAAGGCTGAGTAATCGTCCCCCGAAGCCCTCCGCATCCCCCGCGGAGGCACCCCGGCCCTCCCGCTTCACAGCGGGGGGGCTTTTTTATTGCGCGTATCGGTCAAGCGCCGCGCGCGCGGCGCTTCGGCAAATAGTGATGCAGATGATGCCCGTGATCGCGCAGCCAGCGGCGATGCTGATCAAAATCCGGCAACTGTTGCTCAACCAGGGCCCAGAAGCGTTCGGAATGATCCATATGCACGCGGTGACACAACTCGTGCACGACGACATAACGGAATACCGGCGGTGGCGCCATCACCAGCCGCCACGACAGGCTGATGGTGCCGTCTGGGCCACAACTGCCCCACTGGGTGTGCGGATCGGCAATGCTCAGATCGCGCCAGTGCGCGCCGAGCCGCTGCGCTTCCTCGTTCAACAGGCGGCGCGCGTCCAGTTGCGCGCGATGCATCAATTCCCGCTTCAGCGCCAACGCCAGGCGCTGCGGTTGATCCTGGCACTGTGACGGCACGAACAGGGTGATACGTTCGGCTTCGATACGCACGGCCAAATGCCGCAGGCGTGCGGGCTCGACCATCACTGGCACCAGCGTACCGCGCAGCAGAATCTCGTCCGTGCCGTCCCAGCGCGGCAGTGGTGGTGGCGGATCGGCGGCGGCGCGCTCGGCAAAGGCATCGAGCTTGTCACGCACCCACTCGGTGCGTGATTGCAGAAAGGTCAGGGCGTCGGCGCGGGGCACCCAGCGCGGATAGACCAGCAACACCTCGCGATCCGGATGCACTTCGATGCGGATGTTGCGCGCCTTGGCGCTGACGCGCTCACGCAGGCGATAGTCGGCATGAAACAGTTCAAGCTGTTGTGTCATCAGCGTCTCATACGCAACCGTTTACCCGACGGTCTGTCATATGACAGCGTCAGCGGTAATTTTTTGTTCATGTCCGGAGCCAGCCCCCAAAACTACGGCGTTTGCTGCGCCGCACATGGCATTTATCCACAAGCTTATCCCCGCCGCCTGTCGATAAATCCTACACGCCGGTCTCACCGCGCGATGTAGCCGATGCGGGCCAACACGCCGTCAAGTTCGTCCAGCGAATGAAACTTGACGCGTAGTTCACCTTTTCCGCCAGCATCGGCCTGCACCGTCACCGGGCACGCCAGATGATCCGACAACTCACGCTCCAGACGTTGCCAGTCACCGGGCTTGCCCGGCGTGAACACGATTTTGCGATCACGTGATGCCGACACTCGCCGCTCCAGCTGGCGTACGGTCAGCTTCATGCGGATCACTTCATCGGCCCAGCGAATCTGCTCATCAATCGGCACGCCTGCCAGCACCTTGGCGTGACCCAGCATCACATGCCCTTCATTGACCAGGGCCTGCACGGTCGGCGCCAGATTCAGCAGGCGCAGATAGTTGCTGACGTACTCGCGCGACTTGCCGATGCGTTCGCCGATCTGCTCATGCGTCATTTCGAACACTTCGCCGAGCCGCTTGAGCCCCGAGGCCGCTTCCATCGGCGTCAGTGACTCACGCTGAAGATTCTCGATCAGGCCAACAACGAAGGCTTCGGTGTCCGACAGATCGTCACGCACGATCGCTGGAATATCATGCAGCTCGGCCAGCTGCGCAGCACGCCAGCGGCGCTCACCGGCCAGCAACTCATATCCCCAGACCCGTGTACGCAGCACCACCGGCTGGATCACGCCGGATTCGCGGATGCTGCGTGCCAGTTCAGCCAGCGCCTCAGGCTTGAAGTGCTGGCGCGCCTGCTGACTTCCCGGACGAATCAGATCAATCG
>JBFFJL010000264.1:0-5673 GCA_041555955.1 Nevskiaceae bacterium | reverse complement strand
CGGCCGCCCGGATCGCTTGTCGCGCCTGAATCTCAGCCGGCGGCGCGCGCTCGCGCAATCGCCGCGCGTACCTGCTCCGGCGCGGTTCCGCCGTAGCTGCGGCGCGCGGCGACACTGGCGTCGAGCGTGATATGGGCGTAGACGTCTTCGCTGATCAGCGCGCTGAACGCCTGCAGTTCACTCAGCGTCAGATCTGCCAGATCGCAGCCTTTCTGCGTCGCGTGCGCGACCGCACTGCCGACGACATGATGCGCATCGCGGAACGGCAGGCCCTTGACCACCAGATAGTCGGCCAGATCGGTCGCGGTCGAGAATCCCCTGGCGGCGGCGGCGCGGCAGTTGTCGCGTTTCACCACGATCGCCGGAATCATCTCGGCGTAGACCTGCAGGCACAGGCTGACGGTGTCGACGGTGTCGAACAGCGGCGGCTTGTCCTCCTGATTGTCGCGGTTGTAGGCCAGCGGCTGGCCCTTCATCAGCACCAGTAGCGCATTCAGGTTGCCGATCACGCGGCCGGTCTTGCCGCGCACCAGCTCCGGTACGTCCGGATTCTTCTTCTGCGGCATGATCGAGGAGCCGGTGCAGAAGCGATCCGGCAGATCGACAAAGCCGAACATCGGGCTGGCCCACAGGATCAGCTCCTCGCTCCAGCGCGACAGGTGCACCAGGATCAGGCTCGCCGCGGCGCAGAACTCGATCGCGTAGTCGCGATCCGACACCGTATCCAGCGAGTTCTCGGTAACGCCGTCGAAGCCGAGTTGCTCGGCCACAAAGTGACGATCAATCGGATACACCGTGCCGGCCAGCGCCGCCGCGCCCAGCGGCAGCAGGTTCATGCGCTTGCGGCAGTCGAGCAGGCGGGATTTGTCCCGCAGCATCTGTTCGCGCCAGGCCAGCATGTGGTGACCAAAGGTAACCGGCTGTGCGATCTGCAGATGAGTGAAGCCCGGCATCACCGCATCGGCTTCGCGTTCGGCCAGGTCGAGCAGGCCATTGGCCACGCGATCGATCAGCGGTGCCAGTTCGTCGATGACGTCGCGCACAAACAGGCGCATGTCGGTGGCGACCTGGTCGTTGCGCGAGCGGCCGGTGTGCAGGCGCTTGCCGGCGTCGCCGATGCGATCGGTCAGACGCGCCTCAATGTTCATGTGCACGTCTTCGAGCGCTTCGCTCCAGACGAAGCTGCCGGCGTCGATTTCCGCGCGGATCGCGTCGAGTCCGGCGACGATGGCGTCGGCGTCCGCGGGCGTCAGCACGCCGACCTTGGCCAGCATCCGCGCATGCGCCTGTGAGCCGCGGATGTCTTGCCGGTACAGGCGCGAATCAAAGCTGACCGACTCGGAAAACTTCTCCACCAGCGCCGAGGTGGATTCGGAAAAGCGACCGCCCCAGAGCTTCTGGTTGGCGGACGAACTGTCTGAGGATTTGCCAGATGAGGTCATGCTAATTCTGCGAAAACCGGGGTGTGATGCGCGGATTATAGGCGCCGGGCGATTGCTGTCGGTCGATCGCGGTGCTTGATTGGCGGCGTCCGCACTGCGAAGCTTGCGCGATATCCCGGCGCCCAGCCCCGTGCAAAGAATCCGACCTCAGGCGGCGAACCAGTTCGATTTGATCCCCAACTTCTGTGAGGGCTGGGGGGTCGTGTCGCTGGCGTTCACGATGGAGCTGGTGGCGATCGTGCTGACCCTGGGCGAGGGCACCACCGGCATGGCGGCGCTGGAACGCCTGCTGCTGACCTCACTGTATCTGCAGTGGATCAGCCTGTGCTGCGCCGCGGCGATGTGCTGGGCGCGGCGCTGGGTGCAGCGCGCGCGACCCAGCGTCTTGTTCTTCTTCTGCTGGGGCATGCTGGTGCTGATCGTCATGGTCATCGCCGATATCGCCTACCGGCTCAGTCACTTCCTCAGCTGGGACTTCATTCTGCCGGCCGAAGGGCGGCTCGCGTTCGTGCTGCGTCATACCGCGATCGCCGCGATCGTGGTGCTGCTGTTGCTGCGCTACTTCTGGGTGCGCAACCAGTGGTCGATGCAGGTCAAGGCCGAAGGGGAAGCGCGCTATCAGGCACTGAATGCACGCATCCGTCCGCACTTCCTGTTCAATTCGCTGAACAGTCTCGCCGCACTGATCCAGGTGCGGCCTGACGATGCCGAAATGATGGTCGAGGATCTGTCCGATCTGTTTCGCGCCAGTCTGGAAAAGCGCGGTCAGGTGGCACAGCTGGTTGAGGAGATCGGCTTGTGTCATGCCTATCTGCGCATCGAGCGTCTACGTCTCGGCGACAAGCTGAAGGTTGAATGGGACGTGCCGGAGGAGCTGCTCGACTGGCTGGTGCCGAAGCTGGTGGTGCAGCCGCTGATCGAAAATGCGGTCCACCACGGCGTGTCGCGCCTGAAACAGGGTGGCGTCGTGCGGATTGCCGCGCGCGAGATCTTCGATCGCTTGGTGATCGAAGTGACCAATCCGATGGCGCCGGAAGATTCCGAGCCCAGTCGCGGCAACAGTATTGCCATCGACAATATTGCCCAGCGCCTGAACCTGATTTACGGTGAGGGGGCGAGATTGGAGATGGGCCGGGACTTGCGCCTGGAGGGTGGGGTGTATCGCTCGCGATTGGTGTTGCCGCGGCAGCCGCGGAGCGAGGGATTGTCAGATATAAGCTAGAGTCCGGCGGTGGGTGCCGGTGCTGTGAAACCAGGGGAGCTACAAAGATGCGTGTCGTGATTGTGGATGACGAGCCGTTGGCGCGTGAGCGGCTGAAGCGATTGCTGCAGGAGTTCCCCGGTTATGAAATTGTCGGCGAAGCCGGCGATGGCGAAACCGCACTGGACGTGATCGACGACGAAGAACCGGATCTGGTGCTGCTCGATATCCGCATGGGTGGCATCGACGGGCTGCAGGTCGCGCGCCAGCTGGCCGAGATGGATGTGCCGCCGGCAGTGATTTTCACCACGGCCTATTCCGAGCACGCGCTGTCGGCATTCGATGCCAGCGCCCAGGGCTATCTGCTCAAGCCAATCCGGCTCGACAAGCTGCGCGATGCGCTGCAGCGCGTGCGCAAGCCGACCCGTGCGCAGAAGCCTCAGACCGCGACCAGCAGCGATGGCGCGCCGCCCAAGCGCGAGTTCGTACTGGCGACCACGCGTGATGGACTGGTGCGGGTGCCGGTCGACGACATTCTTTATTTTCTGGCAGACCAGAAATACACCACCGTGTGTCATCTGCACGGCGAAGTGCTGATCGAGGAGTCGCTGAAGACACTGGAGCAGGACTTCGAGCCGGCGTTCCTGCGCGTGCATCGCAAGGCGCTGGTGAATACGCGCTACATCGCCGGCCTCGAGCGCGACCGCCAGGGTGAACAGCATCACTGGCTGAAGATCAAGCATGCATCCGAGCCGCTGCCGGTCTCGCGTCGTCGGCTCGCCGAAGTGCGCCGGTTCCTGACCGATTCCTGAGTGCGAGCGCCTGACCGGGCGCAGACGTTCGCGGGCGGACGTGCGACGATAACGCCCCCTTCGACATCGTCTTGCGCACTGTCATGCTGATCCGTATTGCAACCCGCGAATCGCCGCTCGCCCTGTGGCAGGCCGAACACGTCAAAGCGCGGCTGCTGGCAACGCACCCTGGACTCGAGGTGGTGCTGGTGCCGATGACCACGCAGGGCGACCAGATGCTGTCCGCGCCGCTGTCCAACGTGGGCGGCAAGGGATTGTTCGTCAAAGAGCTGGAACAGTGCATGCTCGATGGCGGCGCCGATCTCGCGGTGCATTCGATGAAGGACGTGCCGGTGGCGCAGCCGACGGGCCTGTGCCTGACCGCGTTCCTCGACGGCGAGGACCCGCGCGACGCGTTTGTGTCCAACACCTACGCCGGCCTTGACGATCTGCCGCAGGGCGCTGTGGTGGGTACTTCGAGCCTGCGGCGTCAATCGCAGCTGCGTGCCTTGCGCCCTGATCTGAAGGTGATTGATCTGCGCGGCAACGTTGGCACCCGACTGCGCAAGCTCGACGAGGGCCAGTACGACGCGATCCTGCTGGCGTCTGCCGGGTTGATCCGTCTTGGTCTGGCTGAGCGCATCCGCGAACGCTTCGAGCCAGCGCGCATGCTGCCGGCCATCGGCCAGGGCATCGTCGGTATCGAATGCCGTGACGATGATGACGCAACCCGTCGTTTGCTGGCGCCGCTGCATGATCCAGCGTCGGCGCTGCGGCTGCAGGCCGAACGTGCAATGAATGCCCGCCTGGGCGGCGCCTGTCAGGTGCCGGTGGCGGGGCATGCCGTGGTCACTCAGCAGCAGGTACAACTGGACGGTCTGGTCGGGGCGCCCGATGGCAGCCGCCTGATCCGTGATCGCATCGAGGGTCCGGCTGAGCACGCGGCTGCGCTGGGCGAGCAACTGGCGCAGCGCCTGCTTGACGCCGGTGCTGACGAGATTCTGCGCGCGCTGGGCATCGCGGTCTGAGGCATGAGCGACGGCGTCCTATCCGGCCTGAGTGTGCTGGTGACACGACCGGCGCATCAGGCGGATACCTTGTGCCGGGCGCTTGAAGATCGCGGCGCGCGTGTGGTGCGACTGCCGCTGCAGGCTATCGAGCCGACCCGGCACCCGGTCCAGGTTGCCCGCGTGTTGCAGCAGTGGCGCGATGCACGGGCCTGGATCTTTACCAGCGTCAACGCGGTGCGTTTCGCACGGCAGCTCGACGCCGGCGTCTGGCCCGCAGCGGCGATCGCGGTGGGCCCGGCAACGGCGGCGGCATTGCAGCAGTTGGGCCTGGATCCGATTGTTCCCGAACGCCATGCCAGCGAGGGCGTGCTGGAGTTGCCGGTGCTGCAACAGGTGAACGCGGCACGCGTGCTGATCGTCACGGGCGAGGGTGGGCGCGATTTGCTGCACCGCAGTCTGCGCGCGCAAGGGGCCGAGGTCGAACGCGCGGAAGTGTATCGCCGCGTGCATCTGCCCCATGCGCCGGATGTCGTCGCTGCCGCGCTGCAGGATGTTGATGCCGCCGTGGTGGGTAACGGCGAAGCGCTGCAGCGCCTGGTTGCGCTGACACCAGAGCCGCAGCGCGCGCAGCTGTTCGGCCTGCAGCTGGTTGTGCCAAGCCTGCGTGTGGTAGAACAAGCGACTGCCCTGGGCTTTGCCCGGCCGCCACTGGTCCCTGATCAGATGGCCGATTCGGCATTCGTGCGGTGCCTCGAACAGTGGCACAGCACCCCCACCGATAAGAGGAGTTCATGACCGACGACAAGACCGCTGCCGAGCCTGCACCGCACGCGCCGCAGGGTTCAGCGCCGTCCTCGGCCAGCCCGGCATCCGATGCGGCTGCGACGCCGAAGCCCGCTGCCGAGTCCCCGGAGGCCACAAGCGCCACTGCAGGTGCCGCCGCGACGGCGCCGGGGAAGACTGATCCCAAAGTTGATTCCAAGGCCGAAGCCAAAGCCGCTGCGGCGCCCAAAGCGCGGCCAAGCCCGGCCGCGGTGCCACCAACCGCCCCGCGGCGACGTTCGGTGTGGCCCGGGATCTTGTTGCTGCTGCTGATCGCGGTCGCCGGAGTGGGCGCGGCGGCGTGGTACGGCAGCTGTTATCTGGTGGGCGAGTTTGCCGCGCGCGATGAAAAAATCAGCGCGCTGACGCAGACCGTCGAGGCTTTGCAGGCGCAGACCGTACAAATG
>JBFFJL010000263.1:0-5695 GCA_041555955.1 Nevskiaceae bacterium | reverse complement strand
GCCGTCACGCTTCAATGGCGTGCGCGAGCAGACCTCGACCCTCAACGCCCGCATTGGCGGTCTGCGCGAGCAGCTGGCACAGGCCGGGGCAGAACAGGCGCGCCTGCTGCAGGACATGTCGGTCGCGGAGCTGGAAGGACAGCAACGTCAGATCGAACGCTATCTGGTCGAAGCCCGCTTCGCGCTGGCCCGCCTCTACGACCGTCAGATCAAGGGCGAACTCGATGCGCAGTAATTATTCCCGCACCCTGTTGCTGGTGCTATCAGCCACGCTGAGCGTCGGCTGCACGCCCAAAGTCGTGCGCGAATCGGCGCCTTCGATCAAAAAATCGATCGGCAGCCTTGATACCCCGGACGCAGAAATCCTGCCGATCATCCGCTCCGAGCCGGTCGCAGCCGATCCTCAGCGCGCCGCCGATAATTATCGCAAGTTGCTGGAGCTGGCGCCGGACGAAGAAACCCGCGCGGAGGCTCAGCGCCGTCTGGCCGACCTGCAGGTACAGATGGAAGATGCGCGTGGTAATACCACCGAATCTGAATCGACGCTGCAGGAATCAATCAAGCTCTATAACCAGCTGCTGTATGCGCATCCGGATGACCCGGAAAACGATCGCATCTTCTATCAGATGGCGCGTGCGCAGCAGAACATGGGCGATACCGAAGCGGCTATCGATACGCTCAAGCGCATGAACGATCGCCACCCGAGCTCGAAACTCGCGGGCGACGCGCATTTCCGTCGTGCGGAGCTGCTGTTCGCGCTGTTGCGGTATGCCGAGGCCGAGATCGAATACAAGATTGTCATGGACTTCGGCGACGCCACGCAGTTCTTTGACGCCGCGCAGTACAAGTACGGCTGGTCGCAGTACAAACAATCGAAGTACGAAGAAGCCATTGCGACGTTTTTTGACGTGCTGGAGCGCGAGCTGCCGGCCGGCGAAGCCTTCGAAGTCGAGCCGGCGCTGGCAGGTGTGTCCAAGGAAAAGACCGATCTGGTCCGCGATTCGTTGCGCGTGATCACGCTGTCACTGGCCACCTTGGGCGGCGGCCCGGCCCTGAACGGCTACCTGGCTCAACACGGCGATCCGCGCTTCTATCCAATGATCTACGCCGCGCTGGGCGAATCACTGATGGAGAAGACGCGCTATAGCGACGCGGCGAAAACCTACGCCGCATTCATCGAGCGTTATCCGAAATCGCAACATGCGCCTGCATTCCAGTCGCGCGTGATTGCGGTCTACGAAGAGGGTGGATTCCGCGATCTGGTGATCGAGGAAAAAGAACGTTACGCCACCACCTACGATCCGGCAGCACCATACTGGGGCGGACAGCCGGCGACGTCCGAGGTCATGACGGCGCTGCGAACCCACATCGAGGATCTGGCCAAGCACCATCACGCCCTGGCGCAGCAGAACCCGAAAGCCAACATGCCAGAATTCCTGGTCGCGGCGCGCTGGTATCAACGCATCATCGATCTGTATCCGCAGGATCCGAAACTGGCTGACATCAACTTCCTGCTCGCCGATGCGCTGCTGGACGGCGGCAAGACACAGGAAGCCGCGCAGCAGTACGACAAGACCGCTTACAGCTATCCGCAGTTCGCGCGCGCTGGCGAAGCGGCCTATGCCTCGGTGCTGGCGTACCAGAAGCACGCCAAGGCCGTCAGCGCCGAACAGCGCCCGGCGGCACTGCGCGAAGCGATCGACGCCAGCATCAAGCTGGCTGACACCTTCGAACAGCACCCTCAGAAGTATCCGGTGTTGACCCAGAGCAGTCAGGATCTGTTCGAGCTGAAGGACTACACCGCCGCAGTCACGATTGCCGGACGCGTGCTGGAAGCTCCGGTCCCGGTCGAGCCCGCATTGCGCCGGGTGGCCTGGAGCGTCGTTGGCGACTCGCACTTTGCCGAATCCCAGTTCGCCGCGGCCGAAAAAGCCTACAGCGAAGAGCTGAAACTGACGCCACCACAGACGAAGGACCATGCCGACGTCGTCGAACAGCTGGCGGCTTCGATCTACAAACAAGGCGAAGCAGCTCGCGATGCGGATGATCTGCAGAACGCCGCGTTCCACTTCCTGCGCGTCGGCGAAGTGACTCCGACGTCCAAGATCCGGGCAACCGCCCAGTACGACGGCGCGGCCGCGCTGCTGGCACTGGAAAACTGGTCTGAAGCCACGCGCGTGCTTGAAGAATTCCGCAAGTTGTTCCCAGGCCACGAGCTTGAGGCGGATGTCGACAAGAAGCTGGCCGTGGCCTATCAGAAGGACGACAAACCGGCACAGTCGGCGCAGGCCTACGCACGCATTGCCCGCCGCACCAGTGAGTCAGCGGATACACGCCGCGAAGCCGGCTGGCTGTCAGCCACTTTGTACGAGGAGGCCGGCGCCAAGGTCGAAACCGCCCAGGCCTACGAGTACTACGTGACCAACTTCCCGCAACCGCTGGATCGGGCCATCGACGCCCGCGCCAAGCTGGTTGAGTACGCCCGCAGCACCGGCGACCGTACCCAGCTGACACGCTGGATGCAGGAGCTGGTGCGCGCCGACGAAACCGCCGGTGCCGCGCGCTCTCCGCGCTCCAGGACCTTGGCGGCACAATCCAGTCTGGACCTTGGCCGCATGGCTGCCGCCGACGCACGCGCGATTCCGCTGACGCTGCCGATCGAATCCAGCCTGCCGCGCAAGAAGCAGGCGATGGAGCAGGCGATCAACTGGCTGGGCAAGGCGGCCGGATACGGCTTTGCCGAATCGACCACCGCCGCCACTTACGAACTCGGTTCGGTCTACGCGGACTTCGGCAAATCATTGATGAAGTCACAACGCCCAGCCAATCTCGACGCACTGGAGCTGGAACAGTACGAATTGCTGCTGGAAGAGCAGGCCTACCCGTTCGAGGAGCAGGCCATCGAAGCGCACGAAGCCAACCTCAAGCGCATCGCCGGCGGCACCTACGACGAATGGATCGCGAAGAGCGCCAGTGCCCTCGCCGCAATGGCGCCCGCGCGCTACGGCAAACTTGAACAGGGCGAGGACCGCTATGACAGCCTCCACTGAGCGCACTGCCATGATGATTGATCGTTCTTCCTCCGCTCTACCTCCGGCAGTCCGGATTGCCGCGGCGCTGCTGGCGCTGACGCTTGGCGCATGCAGCAGCCTGTCCGGGCCCAAGCTGCCGGAACGTCCGCAGCCGTCAGGCGAGACCAGCGAAGTCGACAAGGGCGACCCGCAGGCTCGCTTCGCCGAGGCCATGGCGCTGTGGCAGCAGAATCAGAACGCTGAAGCCGAAGCGGCTTTTGACGCGTTGTCGCGGGACTTCCCCGACTTCGCCGGCCCGTGGACCAATCTGGGCATCCTCTACGCCAAGTCCAACCGCCGCGAACAGGCAATCAGTGCGCTGTCCAAGGCCGCAACCCTGAACCCGGACAACAAAATCGCATTCAACTGGCTCGGCATTCTGTATCGCGAATCCGGCGATCTGAACCGGGCACAGCTGGCCTACGAAAAAGCGCTCGCAATCGATCCGAATTACGCGCTGGCGCATTACAATCTCGGTGTGCTGCTCGATGCCCATCTGAAACGCCCGCTGGACGCTGTTGCGCACTACCGCGCCTACCAGTCGCTCCATCGCGAAGATGATCTGCGCGTGATGGCGTGGATTGCCGCGATCGACGCCGCCGCCACGCCGGCAACACCCGCGCCGGCACCGCCCAAGCCGGAGCAGACCCCATGATGGCTCGTGCCTTGATTCTCGGCTGCCTGCTGGCGGCAACGTTCGGCGTTAGCGCCCAGGACGAAATGCCGTCCATCGGATCGCCCGCACCGAAGACCGAGAGCAAAGCGGCTGACGCCGCCGGAACCACGATCATTGGCGAACGAGAGTCCCCGATCGGGCTCTACATCACGCCATGGCGCGAATCGCGCCCGGAGCAGGACATGGATCGCCCGGCACGCTTACTGCAAGAGAAGCTCGTCCCCGTCGACGAGGTCGTGTTTGTCCGCCAGATCGAGTACTACAACGCATTGAGTCACGCGCTCGACGAAAAAGGCGTCGTGACACCGCAGGAACGCTGAAAGCCTTACCATCCGCACCCCATCAATCCCCAGCTTAGAAAACCGAGGGCACACCCATGGAGTTTTTTGCCACCGTCATTCGCTTCTTCCAGAGCGGCGGCGCATTCATGTATCCGATTCTGCTGGTCATGATTATCGGACTGGCAATCGCCGCAGAACGTGCGTTGTATTTGCGTCGCGCCAATGCCGAAAACCGCCTGCTTTGGTCGGAACTGCTGCCCCTGCTGAATCAGGGCAAGCGCGAAGCCGCCGAGCAGCTGGCCACCAATTCAGAAACCGCCATCGGCCGCGTGCTGGGCTTCGGTCTTGCTCGTGCGCGCGCCAACGCAGCGCGCAGCGATATCGAGATGGCGATGGAAGAAAGCATCATGGAAGTCACGCCGCTGCTGGAACGCCGCACGCACTACCTCGCCACGTTCGCCAACATCGCGACGCTGCTGGGTCTGCTCGGCACCATCATCGGCCTGATTGCCGGCTTCAACGCCGTCGCCAACGTCAACCCGGCAGAAAAAGCCAATCTGCTGTCGTCGTCGATCTCGGTCGCAATGAACACCACCGCATTTGGCCTGATCGTCGCCATTCCGCTGCTGCTGGCCCACGCCTGGCTGCAGTCTAAAGCCAACGATCTGGTCGACAGCGTTGAAATGGCTGCGATCAAGTTCCTCAACAGCCTCGGCCTGAAAGACTAATCATGTTCGCACGCATGCGCCGTGCGCGCCGCCAGGACGTGGCGGAGTTGAACATCACGGCCTTTTTGAACCTGATGGTGGTACTGGTGCCGTTCCTGCTGATCACGGCTGTGTTCACACAGCTGACGATCAAGGAACTGAATCTGCCGGACAGTTCGCAGACACCGCCGCCGCAGGACAACGTCAAGCAGGGATTGACGGTGCTGATCCGCGCCAGCGGGCTGACCTTGACCAAGGACGGCAACAGCGTCGACAACTGGCCCAAGGATGAGCGCGGATACACCTACGCTGGTCTGACTAGTCGTCTGGCGGAAATCAAGAACGCCAATCCGGCCGAAGACCGCATCACGCTGCTGCTCGAACCCGGCATCAACTATGACACCCTGATCCAGGTGATGGACGCGGTGCATTACCTGCCGGCCGCACGTGAAGGCGTGCTGGTGGACATGTTCCCGCAGATCTCCGTCGGCGACGCCCCGGCGCAGGAGGCCGCACCGTGATCCGCGCCCATACTCTGCGTACCCAGCGTCTGGAGCGACGACGCAAGCGCAACGCCAAGCACGGCACCTTGAGTCTGACGTCGCTGATGGACATCTTCACGATTCTTGTGTTCTTCCTGCTGGTGAACTCATCGCAGGTTGAAGTGCTGCCGAGTCCGCGCGCGCTCGAACTGCCGGCGTCGGTCGCTACCGACGGTCCGCGCGAAGCCGTGCTGCTGATGGTGAGCAAGGAAGACGTCCTGGTTAACGGCGAACTGATCATGTCGGTCACGGACGCTGCGAACACCACCGGCAATGTGCTGGGTCCGTTGAAGTCGCGCCTGCTGCAGGAAGGTCTGCTGCCGGTCGTTGGCGCCGAGTCAGGCGCCGTCTCCCGCGGCGAGATCAACATCATGGCGGACAAGGAAATCCCGTATCAGTTGATCAAAAAGGTCATGGC
>JBFFJL010000262.1:0-5736 GCA_041555955.1 Nevskiaceae bacterium | reverse complement strand
TCGGCATGACCGGCATGCCGGAAGCGGCGCTGGCGCGCGAACTGGGGCTGGACTACGCGTGCATTGCGGTATCGGTCAATTGGGCCGCAGGGGTCAAAGGTCTGGGCAATATCCACGCTGAGATCGAACAGTCGATCGATGAGGGTATGGCCAAAGTCCGTACGCTGCTGGCGTCGGCGCTGCCGCTGCTGCATGCCGGAACGGATTGAGCGACACCGAAACTGCGGCGGATTGCGAAACGAGCCGGCGGCGAGGTTGATTCGCCGCCGGCTTGCCCTGTTTCCTTATCGCTCGATCGAGCCGAAGTTGATCTGATACACCGTGGTCGTGCCGCTGACCTCGTTGCCGACGATCAGGAGTGGCTGGCCACTGGGGCTGTCCGCTGCACTGACGAAGTGCAGACCTTCAGGTCCCAGGTCGCCGGCCTGTTCGAGTTCGCTCGCGGGGTCCGCGCTGAAGTCGCGCGGATTGATGTACTGCACGAACTCTGCGGCGATGGGATTGCTGATGTCATACACCATGATGCCACCGACCCGCTCCAGGCCAATGAACGCGTAGTCGCGGCCATCAATGCGTCCCAGCGCCACCCCTTCGGGTTCCGGACCCTTGTTGTCGCTGCGATTGTCGGCCTTGTTGCCGTCGTTATTGGCGTTGAAATTGTCAGGCAACCTGTCGGCAGTGATCTGTTCGAACGCGTCGCCTGAGTCAAACACCAGTTCGCCACTTTCGGTCCAGATGGAGAACGAGCGCGCGCCAAATACATCGAGTCGGTCGAAATCGCCGTCGCCGTCGAGATCTCCGCTTGCCGTGCTGACGGTCAGGCGTCCGATGGCGTCGCTGTCCTGCAGCCCTGCAGCGTCGGGAAAGGCAATGGGATCGAGCAGCAGATCCTTGACCCGCGCTTCCTCGACGAAATCGCCGTATTCGCGGGCGTCGCCCTCGTTGGCAGTCACCAGGTAGCGCACGCCGTCGACCTCGTACAGTCCAATCGAGTCGGGCATGTACATGCCTGCGACCGGCCAGTTGGCGATATTGATCGCGTCATCCTTGTCGCTGGCGTCCAGGCCGTTGCCCGGCAGACGATGATCCTTGAGGCCCAGCGCATGGATCGCCGTGACGTTGCCACGGCGCAGATCGATCACTGCAATGGCATTGTTCTCCTGCAGCGTGACGTAGGCGTAGCGGCTGTCTGGACTGATGGCGATGTACTCGGGTTCCAGATCCTGCGCGACGCTCGCGCCGGGGCCGAAGATGCGTACGCCGGCTGCCTCGAGGCTCTCGCGACGCTGA
Source organism: Nevskiaceae bacterium (assembly GCA_041555955.1). Taxonomy (GTDB): domain Bacteria; phylum Pseudomonadota; class Gammaproteobacteria; order Nevskiales; family Nevskiaceae; genus Solimonas. The sequence continues at coordinate 4,446 of JBFFJL010000262.1, read as the reverse complement.
GTGCGATTGAAGCGGTCAAAACGGACCTGACGCGCGTGCATGCGGCGCTTGCCGACCTGGACGATGGTGATCGAACCTTCCGGGTCAACGCTGTAGTCGGCGTTGGGCTCGCCCTCGTTGGCCACGACAGCGTAGCGGCCGTCGGGGCTGAAGGTCACCATGTCTGGCAGTGCGCCGGCAGGCGCCGTGCCGCGCGGAGCCAGCGATGCGGTATCGAAGAAGGCGACAACACCCGGATCAGTCTTGGTGTTGGCCTGGATCGCGGCGGCCAGCAGGCCGTTGCTCACATCGACGCTGTTGGCCGAGGCGCCGTATGGGCTGACGTCGATCGCGGCGATTTTCAGCGGCAAGCTAGGGTCGCTCAGATCCAGCACGTCGATGCTGTGATCGGCGCCGTTGACCACGAACGCGCGCTGCGTGAGTGGGTCGTAAGCCGGAATTTCCGCCGCTCCGGCGTCGAACTGACCGGTCGAGTGACGGCCGATGACGCTCAGTTCAATCGATGCTTGCGCACCGGCGAGTGTCGGGGCCAGCAGCAGGGCGGCAATGCCGCAGAGCTTTCGCATTATGGGTCTCCGTGAATTCAGCCGGATACCCTAGAGCGGCTTTGTGACAGCCCCTTGACGCTCGCGGCGGACGCCCGCGTGGATTGCGCAGTTGCGTCTATGCCGGGATGATTCAGTGAGTCGCTAATGCCTCGACCAGGCGGCCACGGAATTCACCGCGGCGGAAGCTGGGTGCCCAGACCTGGATATCGACGGTGTCGCCTTTGATCGCAGAGGTCCACAACTGACCTCCAGTGGCCTCGCGATAGGGGCCGTGGCGCTGACGTCCGTCGGCGGAGCAGACCCAGATCTGCGCATCGCGCGGAATCTCGACCTCGTTCAGATAGAGCGACAGCGTGTCGGCTTTGTCCGAATGCAGGCGCAGCACCAGCGTTGCCCAGCCGTCGGCGCGATCGAACCAGCGTCCGGCGCTGCTCAATGCGCGCTCAATGCGCAGCGACTGTGGTGGTGGCAGCGCGGCATCCGAATCCAGGGCGCGCGTCGCGGCGAGCTTCAGTTGCGGTGCGTTGGCGGGAAACGCTGCGCCGCAGGCTTCGGGCGGGAACGGGGTCGCTGGTGGGGGGGCTGACGATGTCGACACGCTGGCGCAGGACGACGACAGAACGGATGCGCTCAGGATGGCGACGAAGGCCGGGACTCGAAGCATGGCGCGTCTCCGGAGTTCCTCAGGGTTGCTTGCTGACTTTGGCCAGGATGCCCAGCTTCGGACTGTCGAGGTGATGGACCTCGTCACGTCGCATGCGACGTTTTTCGTCGAGACGGTAGCTGACCGGGCTGCCGCTGCTGCCGGTCGTGGTGTACTGCAGCTCGGCGTCGAGATGCAGGTAGCGATTCAACAACAGTCGCACAACACCATCGACCGGATACAGCACCCCGCCGTCTGCAGCGCCGGTGGCCAGCGGCTGGCCATAGCGCAGACGCAGCGCCGGCCCCTGCGTGGGCGGTGGGTTGCTCTGGATCCAGGCGAGCCGGATCAGGGGTTTGAAGCGGGAGGCGTTGCGCAGGCGGTTCCATTGCTCCTGCAACGCGAAATCCGACTCCGGCAGGACCCGGATGCCGGCACCCGCGAGCGTGGTGGCGTCATCCAGTGCAATCCCGTTCAGGCCGACCACGCGGGGCGCGGCACCGGCTTCGCTAGCGCTGGCGCTGTCGAGAAACACGATCAGGTCGACCCGGTAGTCGTCGGCGAGCGCGGAACCGCTGCACAGCGCCAGCGTCAGTGCCACGGATGGCAGCAGGCCGCGACTGCGCATGACAGGCATGCGCATGGAGACGGTGAACAGGTGTCTGAGCGATGTGATCATGGGGTTCCGTCGATTCAGCTCGGCTGCAGTTTAGCCAACAGCTCGGCGCTGCGTTCGGCACGCAGCTCCGGCGTCTCGAATGTGCCGAAGAGATGAAGGCGCTGCTGGCCTTCGAGTTTGTAGTTGCGGGGTTGCGCTTGAATCAGCTTGAACAGCTTGGTCGGGTCGATGTTCGGGGTCTTGCCGAACTCGATCGTGATCGAGACGCTGCCGGCGCGCAGCCGCGACAGGCCCAGTGCCTGCGCCTGTACGCGCAATTCCGCCGCTTCGAACAGGCGTTCGGCCGGTGCCGGCAGCAGACCGAAACGATCGATCATCTCGACCCGCAGTTCACGCAGCGCGGCGTCGTCATCGGCTTCGGCGATGCGCTTGTACAGGGTCAGCCGGGTGTGCACGTCGGGGATGTAGTCGTCCGGAATCAGCGCCGAAGCGCCCAGGTCGACTTCGCAGGCGGCGTGACCGAACGGCTCGTCGTTGAGCTTGCCGCTCTTGATCGCCCGCACTGCCCGCGCCAGCAGGTCGGCGTACATCGTGAAGCCGACTTCGGAAATCTGTCCGGACTGCTCGTCGCCCAGCAGTTCGCCGGCACCGCGGATTTCCAGATCATGGGTCGCCAGTGCGAAACCGGAGCCAAGCTCGCCGAGGGTTTCGATCGCGTCAAGGCGCTTTTCGGCGTCGGCACTCAGGGCGCGGCGGCTGGGAACCAGCAGGTAGGCATAGCCGCGGTGATGACTGCGGCCAACGCGGCCGCGCAGCTGGTGCAGCTGGGCCAGGCCGAGCTGGTCGGCGCGGTCGATCAGAATCGTGTTGGCGGTCGGCACGTCGATGCCGGATTCGATGATCGTGGTGCAGACCAGAATGTTGAAGCGCTGGTGATAGAAATCCAGCATCACCTGTTCCAGTTCGCGCTCGCGCATCTGGCCGTGCGCAAAGCGCACGCTGCCTTCGGGAATCAGCTCCTGCAGCTTGCGCGAGAAATTTTCGATGTCGCGCACTTCGTTGTGCAGAAAGTAGATCTGTCCGCCGCGACGCAGTTCGCGCAGGCAGGCTTCGTAGACCAGCGGATTGCTCCATTCCGAGACGGAGGTCTTGATCGCCAGCCGTGACGCCGGCGGCGTGGCGATGATCGACAGATCGCGCAGGCCGGCCAGGCTCATGTTCAAGGTGCGCGGGATCGGCGTCGCCGTCAGCGTCAGCATGTCGACCTCGGCGCGCAGGTTCTTCAGGCGCTCCTTGTGGCGCACGCCGAAGCGATGCTCCTCGTCGACGATGACCAGCCCCAGATCCTTGAAACGGATGTCGGCCTGCAGCAGCCGGTGCGTGCCGATGACGACGTCGAGGCGACCGTCGGCCATCTCGGCCAGCATCGCGTTCTGCTCCTTGGTCGAGCGCATGCGTGACAGCGCGCCGACGCGCAGCGGCCAGCCGACGAAGCGGTCGGTGAAATTCTTGGCGTGCTGTTCGACCAGCAAGGTGGTCGGCGCCAGCACGCAGACCTGACGACCGCCGCGGGCGGCAACAAAAGCCGCGCGTAGCGCGACTTCGGTTTTACCGAAGCCGACGTCGCCACAGATCACGCGATCCATGGTCTTGTCGGAGCGCAGGTCGGTCAGCACCGCGTCGATCGCGGTCTGCTGGTCCGTGGTCGGCGTGAACGGGAAGCCTTCGCAGAACAGTTGGTAGTCGGCGTCATCGAACTCCAGCTTCAGTCCCGGCTTGGCCATGCGCCGTGCCTGGATCTGCAGCAGCTCGGCAGCGACGTCGTGTGCGCGCTCGCGCGCCTTGGCTTGGGCCTTGGCCCAGCGGTCAGAGCCGAGACCGTGCAGCGGTGCGCTGTCGGGTTCGCCGCCGGTGTAGCGGTGGATCAGGTTCAACGATGCGACAGGCACGTAAAGCTTGCCGCCGCCAGCATATTCGAGCACCAGATACTCGGCGCTGACGCCACCGGCATCCAGGGTCTGCAGGCCCTGGTAGCGACCGACGCCGTGCTCGACATGCACCACCGGTGCGCCAGGCAGCAGTGACGACAGATCGCGCAGCACCGTGTCCGGGTCGCGGATGCGGTTCTTGCGGCGCAGCTGCTGTGTCGGCGCGCGCAGACCGAAAATCTGCGCTTCGGAGATTACGGCGATGCCGTCGCCGGGGAGCACGAAGCTGTTCTGCAGCGGGGCCAGCACGATGCCGTAGCGTTTGTCGTCAGCGACGAACTCGGCCCAGCTGCTGTAGTTGCGTGGCAGGATGCCCAATGGCTTGAGCCAGTTCAGCACGGCTTCACGGCGGCCCGCGGATTCGGCGACGAGGAGCGATCTGTGAGTGTCGCTGCGCAGCAGATCACGCAGCGCCTCGGCGCCTTCAGGGGCAAGCTGCGCTGCGTCGGCGTCCGGCGCGGCAGCGCCGATGTCGATGCGCTTGAACGACGCAACCCGCTCCATCGCCGCGCCAGGCTGCAGGAACAGATCGTCCGGGCGCATCAGCGGGCGTTCGATATCGCCGTGGTAGCGCTCATGGCGTTCGGTGATCTGGCGCCAGTCTTCGTCCAGGGCGGCGTGCAGATCGTCCAGTGCGATCAGCAGACT
>JBFFJL010000261.1:0-5763 GCA_041555955.1 Nevskiaceae bacterium | reverse complement strand
GCTGCTGATGCCCGTATGGCCGGTTACCGCGGGTGTTTGCCGGACGCCGGAGAAATCCGCAATACAGTCAATCCGGATCCCGCCAGTGGGGGGCGTACGGAATTTACCCATAGCAGTTTCCTTTACCGGTACGAACGCTATGTGGAAGGCTTCGACGGCGACAGTGGAGCCTGGCAGCCCGTCTTGCCGGCCGCAATGACCAGCGTAGTGGCCGATACGGACGTGCTGACCATCCGAGCGGCATTCGATCCGGACGTCTATGTCGTGAAGGAAATGCCGACGACGTCGGCTGACATCAAGACCAATCCATTGAATCCTGCGCCGTTTGTCAACGACGACATCCTTCTGATCACTGATTGCGGCGGCGCCGCGATTTTCCAGCTGACCAACTACAATCTCGCCGGCGGCAACACGCCCAACGGTGTGCCCGCCAATTTCGGCAACATCGTGCACAACACGGGCACCAGTTCGCCGGGCAACTGGACCAAGGATCTGGGTCGGAAATATCCGGTTGGCTCGCAGATTCTCAAGATTTCCACGGTCAGCTACTTCATCCGCAACAGCGCCAACGGCACGGGACCGGCGTTGTGGCGCGACGTCGATGGCACCGCTCAGGAAATCGCCGAAGGCGTTGAGAACATGCAGGTGCTGTATGGCGACGACGTCAGTGGAGACCGGGTGCCGGATGTCTACCGGACCGCAGATGCATTTGCCGATACCGATGCCTGGCGGCGGGTGGTTACCGCGCGCATCGCCTTGCTGGTCGCGGGCACGCGCGATAACGCTGCCGCATCAGACAGTCGTACGTTCACGCTGCTTGGTGTCACGGTGGGCCCGTTCACTGACCGTCGCCTGCGCCGCGTCGTCGAATACACGTTCTCGCTGAGGAACCGGTTACCGTGATGCGCGAACCGAATTTTCCAGCCGCTGCGCGGCAGCGGGGCGTCATTCTGGTGGTGGGACTGATCGTTCTGCTGGTCCTGACGCTGCTGGCGGTCGGCTCCATGCGCTCAACCACACTTGAAGAGCGGATGACCAACAATACCCAGGACGCGCAGATTGCCTTCCAGGTCGCCGAGGCTGCACTGCGGGAAGCGGAACTGCTGGTTCAACAGCCCACCCTTCCCAGCTTCAGCAACAGTAATGGCCTGTACACTTTTGATGGCCCGGATCCTGAAAGTCCGGGGACTAGCTACGTGCCGCTGTGGGAGCGTGCAAGTACACAATGGCGCGATGCCACCGTCACCGACGACGCCCCCCCCGAGCCGATCGGCAGCGCACGCGGCCAATTCATCATCGAGCAGATGCTGGTGCAGGAAGAGCTCTCTCCGGGCGAGAGCTTGAGTGCCGACCGCGCAGTGGAAACCAGCGAGCGTGTGATCTTTCGAGTGACCGCGCGGGCCTGGGGTGCGACAGGGGCCAACAACCCATCGCCAATGGTGATTCTGCAGTCGACGTTCAAACGTTGATGCGCCAGCCGAGGACGCACCGCCATGGATAGAAGTCCGCTTCGTCTGATTCAACCGATTATCGGCGCCGGCATGCTGGTGGTGGCCGGAGTGGCGCATGCCGCCATCACCCTGTCGGAGCAGCCACTGTTTCTGTCGACGGGTGTCACGCCGAACATCATGCTGCTGTTCGACAACTCCGGCAGCATGCGCAACATGATCTGGGACGACGGTTACGATCCGGCCATGACCTACCCCGACTGGAGCCAGAGTTGCGGGAACGGCGGGACGAGTGCGTGCTGGTCTTCAGACAGTACCAGCATCACTCCGCAGAACTTCGCGCGAGGCTACTGTAGCAATGGATGGACCCAGGGGCGCAAGGAAAGCGGCCACAGTGCATCGCGAAAGTGCCTCAAGTTGCCGGCCCCGCTGGGGAACGACACCCGGTACTACGGAAACTATCTGAATTTTCTGTTTGAAACCTATAACAACAACAGCAATCTCACCGTCGCCGGAACGATTCCACAGGAAACGCGCATTGAGTCCGCGCGCTCGGTGGCAACTACGCTGGTTACGGACAACAGTTCGCTACGGTGGGGGTTGAGCCGATTTAACGATCCCACCTGGCAGTTCGATCGCCGAGGCAACCTGATTGGCGGTGATGGCGCTCCAGGAGGGACGGTGGTGCGCAGCTGTGGCAGCAATACCGCCGATCTGATCAGTGACATCGCCGGGATTCAGCCGGATACCAACACCCCCCTGGCGGAAACCTACTACGAAATCACGCGCTATTTCCGGGGTCTGGGCTCGTACTTCAACAACGGCACGCATACCAGTCCGATTCAATATCGCTGCCAGAAGAACTTTGTTCTGGTCGTCACGGATGGCTTTCCGACCTGGGACAACCAGTTTCCCAACAATGATCCAGACGATACGGCCGACGTTGCGCACAGTCTTCCGAATTGGGACAACCGTGCACCGACGACAACGGCTAGCGACTTCCCCTTGTTTCCCCAGTACTCCGATGGGTTCCATGGACAGAATGGCAGCAGCCTGTACGACGAAGGCTATACGCTCTATCTTGATGATCTCGCCAAGTTTGCCTACGACACCGACCTGGTAAAGAGTGGAAACGATGCAACCGGGGTAAGCTTCAACGATCCAAGCTTCGAATATCAGCGCCTGGAGACTTATGCGGTCGGTTTTGCGATCAACAATCAAATGCTGATCGATGCGGCCAGTTACGGCCACGGTAAATCGTATACCGCCAGCAATACAGCGCAACTGCAGTCCGCCATGCAAAACGCTCTGAACGAGATAGCATCGCGAACCAGCGCAGCGGCGTCGGTCGCGACTAATTCGACACGACTCACCGTGGACACCGCGATCTACCAGGCACGCTTCAATACGGCCGACTGGAGCGGTCAGTTACTGGCCCTCAAGGTGAACCTCGACGGCACGGTCGGTCAGGTCGTGTGGGATGCGGCAGAACACATTCCGAATGACAGCAGCCGCGAGATCTTCACCTACGATCCGACAGCCAGCCCGAACAATCGTGGCAAGACGTTTCAGTGGAACCAGCTGAACAGCAGCCAGAAGTCATACCTCAATTCCGACAGCAATGGCATACCGGATGGAGCGGGATCGTCGCGTGTGGGCTATCTCCGCGGGAACCGAAGCAATGAAGGCACCAGTGCGGGCCAGTTCCGCGTGCGTGGCAGCTCGGTGCTTGGAGACATCGTCAACTCAGACCCAGCGTATGTCGGCCAGGTCGATTTCGGGTTTTCCGATCTGCCGGGAACTGAAGGAACGGCCTACGCGAGCTTCCTGAACAGCAACGCCTATCTGGCCCGTCCGTCGGTGGTCTACGTTGGCGCCAACGACGGCATGCTGCACGGCTTTCGTGCGAGTGACGGTGTTGAACTGATGGCCTTCGTTCCAAACGCGGTTTACCCGCGGCTCAGTCAGTTGACGGGGCAGACCTACAACAGTTCGCATCGCTATCTGGTCGATGGCCCAGCCAAGGTGGTGGATGCCTATTTGAACAATCAGTGGACCAGTGTCTTGGTGAGTGGACTGGGCGGCGGAGGCAAGGCGGTGTTCGCTCTCGATGTCGGCGATCCTGACAGCTTCAGTGCCGGCGATGTGCTGTGGGAGGTTTCCAGCAACGACGATGCCGACATGGGCTATTCCTACCCGCAGCCGACCATCGCGCGCATGCACAATGGCAAATGGGTGGCGATCGTGGCCAACGGCTACAACAGCACCAATGAAAAGGCTGTGTTGTACCTGCTGGACCTGGAGGATGGCAGTGTCATCAAAAAATTTGACACGCGTGTTTCGGGGAACAACGGCATGTCGCCACCGGTGCCCGTGGATATCGATGGCGATCGCATCACCGATCTGATTTACGCGGGCGATCTCCAGGGCAACCTCTGGAAGATCGATGTGCGCGACGCCAGCGCGAGCAATTGGAACTTCGCCTTCGGCACGACCGCGTCACCGAACCCGCTTTACGCCGCGTGCTCTGCCGCGACCTGTACCGCTGGCAACGTACAGCCCATTACCGCGCGGCCTGAAGTCGGGATCAATCCGACCGGTGGATACATCGTGTACTTCGGCACCGGTCGATACTTTGCCGCGCTGGACAATGTTGCTGGAGGCAATACCAACAGCTTCTACGCGATTCACGACACTGACGACGGGACATCGCCACCAGACGATCGCAGCGATTTGCTGCAGCAAACCGTCATCGACGAGCAGGACATCACCATCGACGGCGTCAGTGAGCGTGTGCGCGCAACCAGCGATAACGTCCCGACGGTTGGCATGCTGGGGTGGTATCTCGATCTTCCGGCAAGCGGTGAGCGCCAGGTCAGCACTCCGATTCTGCGCGGCGGGTCGGTCATTTTCACGACCCTGATTCCCAACACCGACGCCTGCGGGTTTGGAGGTGACAGCTACCTGATGGAACTGAACGCAGTGACGGGGTCGCGACTGAGTACGACGCCGTTTGACGTCAACCACGATACCGCCTTCAACGAAAGTGACTACATCACTGTCAATGGTGTAGCCATTCCCGTCAGCGGCCGTCGCTCCAAGGAAGGCATCATCAAGACGCCGGCGATCATTTCGGCTGGCGCCTTCGAGGTCAAGCTCGCCAGTGGAACCACCGGCGGCATCGATGTGACCTACGAACCGCCAGCCGGGGTCGACGTCGGTGGACGCCTGTCATGGCGACAGTTGCAGTGATCCCCCTCCCGATGCCCGTTGCTCGTTCTTACAGGGGGTTCACGTTGATCGAGCTGATGATCGTCGTGGTGGTTGTCGCGATTCTGGCGACCATCGCCCTGCCGAGCTATCAGAACAGTGTTCGCAAGACCCGGCGCTCAGATGCTAAGACCGCCCTGACGGCGATGGCACAGACACTGGAGCGGTGTCTGACGCAATTCGGCAGCTACAACAGTGCCAACTGCAGTATCACGTCGCCATACAACAGCGAGCATGACTACTACAGCATTGCTGTGACCCGCACCACGACGAGCTTTTCGCTCACTGCGAGCGCGCAAGGCGCGCAGGCGGACGATACCCAATGCGCGAGTTTTACACTGAATCACCTGGGCGCCCAGTCGGCGACCTCGCCAAGCTGTTGGTAGTGCCCCCGGAAGCATGCGGCCTCAGGTCTCTTCTGGGGCAATCTTTTCGCGGGCACGAATCAGTGCGCGCACATCGTCCGGAATCGGAGCGGTTTTCTGCTCACGATAGTTGAACCAGACCAACACGCCGCGAGTGACCGCGACCAGACGTTCTCCATCGAACATCGCGGCCTGCGTATTCATGCTGCTACGGCCGAGACGACTGATGCGGAAGCCGATACGCAGTTGCGCCGGATGATGCAGCTGCGCAATGAAGTCACAGCCGATATGCGCAAGGATGAAGCCCTTGGTCTGCCAGAATTCCGGATCGTCGTGCATCAGCTCGCCGAAGTAGTCCAGGCGTGCCGATTCGTCGAATGTAAAAAATCTCGCATTGTTGACATGCCCGAGTGAATCCAGATCAGACCAGCGCGTCGCCAAGTCGAAAAAATAGGCAAAGTCGTCAAGGGTTGCGGGGTGATTCATGTGCAGTCCAATGCATCCGATGAATTGATGGCGCGCAGGCGCTGCGCCGCAAGCGAACGAATTTCCAACCGACGTTCTGCAGCGGCTTTTGGCCACTGCATGATTTCATCGATCGTGCGTCCACAGCCGCGGCAGATCCCCTGCTCCTCCAGCGTACAGACGCTGATGCAGGGAGAAGCGACTTCTTCGACTGG
>JBFFJL010000260.1:0-5772 GCA_041555955.1 Nevskiaceae bacterium | reverse complement strand
TTGGCGAAAGCCACCGCCGCTCGCCTCCATCTTCAGCTGAGCCGCGAGCTGTTCTGAGTCGCATGCGGTTCCGCCTGCGTTATGAACCCCGCGCGCTACTTCGACCGCGGCATCCAAGTCGTTATACGGGAAATCAATGGTCGAGCGAGTATGCCCGGCATCGGCTGGCTTGCTGCTCGGCTGCTCTGCCGTTGCGCTTTCCATGGGCATCTCCTGACTGCTGTTGGCAATTGCGCCGCAGTATAGCCACAGATTGTATGTTGACGCAACAATATAAAAGCAAATAAGTTGACAAACTTCTTCTATGGCATTAAAGTCAGTTTGAAATAGACGGGATTCCTTAGTGAATAAGCTCAGCACCGAGAAGCGCGCACAGATCCTGGGGATGATGGTCGAGGGCATGTCGATCCGTGCCATTACTCGGCTGACGGGCGTCAGCAAGACCACGGTTGCCAAGTTCATTGAAGATGCCGGCGCTGCCTTCGGTGAATTTCAGGACAAAGCCCTTCGCAACCTGCAGAGCAAGCGGGTCCAGTGCGACGAGATTTGGGCCTTCTGCGGTAGCCGCGAGAAGAACGTGAAGCCGGAGAACAAGGGCGTTCTCGGCTATGGCGACATCTGGACCTGGACCGCGATCGACGCCGACTCAAAGCTGATGGTGTCGTGGCTGGTCGGCGACCGCAGCGTAAAGACCGCCATTGAATTCGTTCAGGACGTGGCTTCACGGCTGGCGAATCGCATCCAGCTCACCACGGACGGTAATTCGCCATATATCACTGCAGTGGAAGAAGGCTTCCGGGGCAATATTGACTACGGGATGCTGATCAAGGTCTACAGCGCATCGCCGCAATCTGGCCGCTATTCGGCGGGAAACTTCATCCGCTCAGAGACGCGCGTGATGAATGGCAATCCCGACAAAGACCATATCTCAACGTCCTACGTTGAGCGTGCGAACCTCAGCATCCGCATGGGTAATCGCCGCATGACCCGCCTGACCAACGCATTCAGCAAGAAGGCCGAGAATCACGCCCATGCGATGACGATCTACTTCATGCACTACAACTTCGGGCGCGTCCACAAGTCGCTGCGGGTCACGCCGGCCATGGAAGCGGGCATCGCAAAGTCGCCGATGAGCTTCGAGGAGATGGTGGCGATCATTGATGCGGCAGCACCGCCGCCGGGGCCGCGTGGACCTTACAAGAAGGGGAAATAGCGGAAAAAATGAAAAGGCCCGCTCTAGCGGGCCTTAAGTGCGCTTGACCTAATTCCGCGTCAGGCAGCTTTGCGAAGTCCTAGGAGGCTTTCGTATTCGGCCTCAGCTTCATCCAAGAGTTCGCCAATCCGTTCCAGACAGGCGAACGCTTCCTTATACAGCCGCATTTTTTCAAGGTCGTTCATAGTCCAGGTTTCCTTGCCATCTCATCTGTGAGTTTAGACAGCGTCTCTACATCGTGGTTCGCGATAGCATTTCCCATCGCTGCCATTAATTGGCAGTACTCCATTGCCTTCTGCCCCATCATGGGGTCGAAGTCAGCTGAAATCAATTCAACAATTTCAGCCACCTTAGCAAACTGTTTCGCGATCTCGTCGTAGCTCGGGTTTTTAAGAGCCAAAACGCCAATCGAGAATGTTGAACAGTGATGCAAAAATCTGTTCGACATCGCAATAATCTGGTCGTATAGCTGAATCGCCAGCTTGCCTTCCGGCGAATCCGCTGATGCGGCCATGAGCTTTCCCCTAAATTTGGGGGCGGATTCTAGTGCTCATCGCCGCCGACATCAAGACTATGCCGCATCGCAACATGAATGCGCAAGGCCGCCGACATCCGTAGCTGAACGCCCGCCGAGCGGGAGATTTATTTCATTTCAAACTGACCCACTACCGTCACATTACCCGCGTCGGGACATTCGATCGACAAATTGTCGATCAATCGGGTCTGCCCCAAGACTGCAGCTGCGAGCACAACAAACTGCCCATCGGACGCCGATGGCGACGCCAGATCGGGACGCCGAATTTCCAGATATTGCGGAGCAAATCCGTTATCTAGCAGCATCTAGATACCATCTTCTGCGATTTTTTCAAAATCGCGCCGGCCTTGCCGCAAGGCGGTTGCCACCCCACTCAGGGCGGCATGCAAGCCCGCAGCCCGCGTGCGCTGCTCCGGCGTCAGATATTGATTGCGCGATGACATGGCCAGACCGTCCGCCTCGCGCTCGGTCTCGACCCCGACAATTTCAATCGGCAGATGAAGATCCGCCACCATCCGACGAATCACCAGCAGCTGCTGATAGTCCTTCTGCCCGAACAGCGCGACATCCGGCTGCGCGAGGTGAAAGAGAATACTGACGACCGTCGCCACCCCGTTGAAATGTCCGGGGCGGCATTCCCCTTCAAGAATATCGAGCGACGGCGGCACCACGACCGAGCACAGCGCATCACGTCCACGCGGATAGACCTCCTGCTCATCGGGTGCAAACAGCAGATCGCAACCCGCTGCCGCCAGCTGTGCCTGATCCTGCAGCAGGGTGCGCGGATAGCGTCCGAAGTCCTCGTTCGGCCCAAACTGCAGCGGATTGACGAAGACGCTGGCCACCACACGCTGCGCCTGCTCGCGCGCTTTCTCGACCAGACGCAGATGCCCGCGATGCAGATTGCCCATGGTCGGCACCAGCGCGATGCGCTCGCCGGCGCGACGCCATTGCCCGATCTGCGAACGCAGTTCGGCGATCGTATGAACGGTCTGCATTACGTCGAGAAGCAGTGTTCCGGCGCCGGATACACACCCGACTTGACCTCGGAGACATAGGCGCCCACGGCGGATTCGATGTCTCGCCCCTCCACCATGTAATTCTTGACGAAGCGCGGCCGCCGACCCAGCGTGACCATCGGCGATACATTCAAAATGTCGTGCAATACCAGAATCTGGCCATCAACGTCGTGACCGGCGCCGATGCCGATCACCGGAACCGGCGACGCTTCGGTGATGCGTTGACCCAGGGCGGCGGGAATGCATTCCAGAAGGAGCAAGTCAGCCCCGGCCTCTGCCAGCACATGGGCGTCGTGCAGCATCGCTTCTGCGGCCGCCTCATCGCGACCCTGTACCTTGAACGCCCCCATCTTGTGGACGAACTGCGGCTGCAGCCCAAGATGCGCACACACCGGCACGCCGCGCACTGCCAGATATTCCACGATCGACGCCTGCTCGCGCCCGCCCTCCAGCTTGACCATCTTGGCCCCGCCTTCCTGCATCACCCGTTGCGAAGCGTCGAGCGCACGGTCCAGCGTGGCGTACGACAGAAACGGCAGGTCAGCCATCACAAAGCTGCGCGACACATGCGGGGCAACGCATTTGCAGTGATAAACGATGTCGTCAACGGTGACTGGTGTGGTCGTGGACCCACCGTGCAGCACCATGCCCAGGGAATCGCCAATCAGGATGACGTCGACACCCGCGCGATCTTCAATCATCGCAAAGCTGGCGTCGTAGGCGGTCAGGCAGGCAATTTTTTCGCCCGCTTCGCGCATGCGGCGCAGCCCGGCAATATTGACCGGAGCTGGGGGAACCGACTTGTCTTGTGCCATGAAAACCTCCCGCAATGCACCACCGACAGGCGCTTGCCCACCGCAGCCGTCATTATCGGATCAGGAAGCGTCGGCGGCCCACCAAGACATACGCACGACGCAGTATCACGTGTTGAAGAGGGGCGGCCCACTAAGACATACGCCCGCGTCGGTGATGCCATCACCGGGTCGGTGCGAGTCTAGCCCATTTGCCGCGAGGGTCAATCTGAGCTTTTGCAGCACCAGCTGACCTACCAGAGCGCAATGTCTCCCGCCTGCAACTCCGACGCCAGATCACCAATACACCCGACCCCCGGAACCAGCTCGCGCGGCGCGATATCCGCCCAGGGCTTGAGTACGAAACTGCGACTGGCAATGCCCGGATGCGGCAAGGTCAGCTCCGGCAGGTTCAGCTCAACTCCATCGATATGCAGCAGATCCAGATCCAGGACCCGCGGCCCCCATTTGACGCCGCGCACACGCCCGGCAGCACGCTCGATATCCAACAAGGCCCGCATCAGCGCTTGCGGCGCAAGCTCAGACTCCACGATCGCCACCGCGTTACAGAAATCGGGCTGGTCAGCAGGCCCCATGGGCGGCGTACGATAAAAAGGCGAAACCGCCAGCACGCGCCCGATTGAACCCAGCGCAGTCAATGCAGCGCGCAACTGCATGGGCGGATCGCCGAGATTGGCGCCGAGTCCGATGTGGACGCGACTCATTCGCCAGTGGGCGGACCACCGGCGGTCGCGTTACCCGCCCCCCGGCGCCGTCCACCCCTGCGGCGACGCCTCTTTTTCGGCGCAGCCGGCAGCGACTCACCATCGGGCGCTTCGTCGATTTCCGTATCCAGCGCGGTCACCGGCGGCAGCGTCACTCCGTCCTGCGCCTTGGTCCACCACTCTGCCAGCGCCTGGGGCACTTCACCCACGGCGGCGCGCAGCAACAGAAAGTCATAGGCCGCGCGAAAACGCGGATGCGTCATCAGGCGCTTGGCGCGCGCACCGCTGCGCTGCTCAAAGCGCGGCTGCAACTGCCAGATTTCACGCATCGGCAGCGAAAATCGCTTGGGAATCGAAACATGGGCCAGCGCCTGCGCCAGCACCGCTTCCGCCGCCTGGGTCAAGGCGATGTTCGGGTGATTTCCTTCGCGTGCGGCGAGCTTGCGATAGCCCTGATCAACCGCCGGCCACAGCAATGCGGCGTACAGAAATGCCGGACTGACGGTCTGCTCGTTGTCGAGACGATCCGCAGTATTGGTCAGCGCCAGACGGATGAATTCCATCGAACGCGCATCAGCCATCGCGCGATCGGTCATCGGCAACAGGTGCTTGAGCAAGCCGTAGTGACGCAGACCTTCCAGATTGGCCAAGCCGTCACGCGACTGCAGCAGCTTGACGATCTCGTCGAACAACCGCGCCGGCGGAATTTCTCGTAGCAAAGACGCCAGCGCCGGCATCGGCGCCGCAGTCTTGGCCTCGATCGAAAAGCCGAGCTTGCTGGCGATGCGGACCGCCCGCAGCATCCGTACCGGGTCTTCGCGATAGCGCAGTTCAGGGTCACCGATCAGGCGGATGACCTTTTTCTGCATATCCTCCAGACCACCGACAAAGTCGACGATCGAGTAATCGCGGATATCGTAATACAGCGCATTGACCGTGAAATCGCGTCGAAACGCGTCGGTCTCCAGATTGCCGTATTCGTTGTCCGACAGGATCCGCCCGGTGTCATCGCGTTCATGCGAATCGGTGATTGCACCGCGAAAGGTCGTGACTTCCAGGATCTCCCGCCCCCAACGCACGTGCGCGATCATGAAGCGACGACCGACCAGGCGGCAGTTACGGAACACCTGCCGAATTTCGTCGGGGTGGGCATTGGTCGCAATGTCGAAATCTTTCGGGGTGCCCCCTGCAAGCAGGTCACGGACACCGCCGCCGACGACATAAGCCTCGAAACCTGCATCCTTCAGACCGTAGAGCGTACGTAAGGTGCCCTGCGTGAACTGGGTGCGCGAAACAATGTGTTCGGCACGTGGAATACGTTGAGGTTCGACTTTCTTTGACCGTTTTTTGGAACGAAACGCCTTGAGCCAGTTCATTGGCTGCGTATAATACGCGGCCTTCAGCCCGGCAGGTAGCCAGCTGATTGTGTTTGCTCCCATCGTCTAGTGGCCTAGGACGTCGCCCTCTCACGGCGAAAACACGGGTTCGA
>JBFFJL010000259.1:0-5788 GCA_041555955.1 Nevskiaceae bacterium | reverse complement strand
GGCAAATCTTGGGGTCTTGCGTGCGGTGCTGGGCAAGGACGACATCCTGCTTGCCGATGAGTTGAACCACGCCTCGCTGATCGATGGCGGGCGCCTGTCGGGTGCGCACTATCGGCGCATTGCGCATGCTGATGTTGCGGCATTCTCAGCCGCCTTGTCCGGGGATGCGGACGATGCTTCGCCGTTGCGCATGATCGCGACCGATAGTGTCTTCAGCATGGATGGGGATCTGGCGCCGTTGCCGCAGCTGGCGATCCTGGCGCGGGAGAAGGCTGCAGCGCTGATGATCGACGATGCCCATGGATTTGGCGTCCTCGGGCCACGCGGTCGCGGCGCGGTCGAGCAATTCGCTGCGCAGGGTGCCGAGTTTCCGGAGCCGGATATTTATGTCGCAACGCTGGGCAAGGCGGTGGGCTGTGGTGGCGCCTTTGTTGCCGGTTCCGAGGCGTTGATCGAGTACTTGATTCAGCGCGCACGTAGCTGGATCTTTTCGACTGCGCCCCCGCCGGCGCTGGCGGCCGCGGCGCGGCGTGGCCTGCAGATCATCGATCAGGAACCCGAGCATCGACTGCGGGCTCTGGCGAATCTTCAACGCTTCCGCGCCGGTGCGGCGCAGCTCGGTATTCCGCTGGCGGCATCGCAGACGCCGATCCAGCCGCTGATCATCGGTGACGCGGCGCGTGCGCTGGAGATGTCGCAGCGTTTGTTCGAGCAGGGGCTGTGGGTGGCGGCAATCCGGCCGCCCACGGTGCCGCGCGGAACTTCACGGTTGCGCATCACCTTGTCGGCGGCGCATAGGGATGCCGATATCGATCGTCTGCTGGAGGTGCTGGCGCAAGTGATCGGCGCCGGTACAGCTGCAGCTGAATCAGCGGCGGGGGCGGTCTGACGGTGGCGCAGACCTTGTTCGTAACCGGCACCGACACTGGTGTGGGCAAGACCCGTGTCGCGGTCGCGGTGCTCACGGCATTGCGCCAGCGCGGCTTGCGCGCTTGCGGGTACAAGCCGGTGGCCTCGGGCTGCGAATGCACGCCGGACGGACTGCGTAATGACGATGCGCTGGCGTTGCAGGCCGCGTCGATGCCAGGTCTACGCTATGCGCAGATCAATCCGCTGGCGCTGGAGCCGGCCATTGCGCCGCATCTGGCGGCACGACAGGCGGGTATCGAAATCAGGCTGGATCAGCTGGATCGCGCGCATGCCGAGCTTGAGGATGATCACGACTGGATCGTGGTCGAGGGCGCCGGTGGATGGTCGGTGCCGCTGAACGATACGCAAACGCTCGGAGACTGGGTCGCCATCCGACAGTGGCCGGTGGTGTTGGTGGTGGGCATGCGGCTCGGCTGTATCAACCATGCCTTGCTCAGCGCGGAGGCGATTGCCGCCCGCACCGCAATGATCGCTTGGGTGGCCAACACGCTGCCGCCGGCCATGCCGCAGCTGGATGAGAACATCGAGTCGCTGCGTGCCCGGTTGACTGCGCCGTTGTGGGGCGTGCTGTCTGAGGGCGCCGAGGCGGAAAGTGCCGCAGCCGCGCTGAGTTCAATGACTCTACCCGGCAGGGTATAGCGCCCGGCGCCCAGTAGCGGGCGCGACCACAGGATGACAGCGGGGCGCAGAGCTAGTGGTGGGGACGGTCACTGCCCCAGAGTTCATCAAGACGTGCGTCGCGGCCACAGCCGTAGCGGTGTGGTTGCACCACGGAGGCGGCGGAGCCGCGTGGATCGGGGGCGACCACGGGATGACCGCGGGATCAATCGCTAGTGGTGGGGACGGTCACTGCCCCAGAGTTCATCGAGGCGTGCGTCGCGGCCACAGCCGTAGCGGTGTGGTTGCACCACGGAGGCGGCGGAGCCGCGTGGAGCGGGTGCGACCGCGGGATGACCGCGTGACCCAGTGCTAGTGGTGGGGACGGGCACTGCCCCAGAGTTCATCGAGGCGTGCGTCGCGGCCACAGCCGTAGCGGTAATACCGGTACCTCACCGGATTCTTCTTGTAGTAATCCTGATGGTAGTCCTCGGCTGGCCAGAATGTTCCGGCTGTGACGATCTCGGTGACGATCGGCGCACGCTGCGGGTATTTCTTGCTCAATGCCTCGCGCGTCTGTTCCGCTGCCTGCCGCTGGGCGTCGTCTAAATAAAAGACGGCACTTCGGTACTGATGACCGTGATCGCAGAACTGTGCATCAGGTGTATACGGATCGACGCTATGCCAGAAGACGTCCAGCAGTTGCGTATAACTGACCTGCGCTGAGTCATAGCGGATGCGGACGGCTTCGGCATGTCCGGTGCCGCCTGCGGAAACCTGCTGGTATGTCGGGTTGGCGACATTGCCTCCGATGTAGCCGGATTCGACGCTCTGCACGCCGGGTACTTTTTCGAAATCGGACTCGGTGCACCAGAAGCAGCCCCCGGCGAAGATCGCGGTGGCCAAGGAGTCAGCCGGTGGAGTCGGTGCGGCGGAAGCCGCCAGTGCCGGGAACATCAGCGTGACCAGCCAGACCCAGTTTTTCATCGAGTGAACTCCTTGTGGCGCCTATCCGCGTAGCGGCGGAAGGGCTTCATCGGCGGCGACGAAGCGAAGGGCAACACCATTGTTGCAGTAGCGTTGCCCGGTTGGGGCGGGGCCATCATCGAAGACGTGGCCCTGATGTCCGCCACAGCGCGCGCAATGATATTCGGTGCGAGGTAACACCAGTTTGAAGTCGCGTTTGGTGGCTATGGCGGCGTCGAGCGGCGCCCAGAAGCTCGGCCAGCCGGTGCCACTGTCGAATTTCTTCTCGGAGCTGAACAGCGGCAGGTAGCACGCCGCGCAGATATAGGTGCCTGCGCGCTTCTCATGATTCAACGGACTGGTGCCGGAGCGTTCGGTGTCCTCGTTGAACAGGACGGCATAGGCGGCGGTGCTGACCATGGGTTTCCAGTGGCTGGCCGGGCGGCCAAGCGCGCCGAGGCGCGTCTGGCCTGCTTGGGCCGCTCCATGGGGAGTTAGCCAGACTGCGGCCACGCCACCGATGGCTGCCAGGATGTGGCGGCGGGTCCAGGTGTCAGTGGGGGAGGGCATTGAGCGCATGGCAGGTCATCCGGATAAGGGTGTTAGGAAAATTACGCCTCAGGGACTGATATAGACGCCAATTTGCGCGGGAAGGTTCGATTTGGCCGCGGCGCACGCCGCGGGAGCGTCGGTCCGGCGCATTGATCGCGATCAATGCTTTTGCGATTTGCTTCGCATGCTCTACAATTTGCAGGCTGTGATACTCCCCCCTGACTATCCAGATGACGTGCGGCTGGTGATCGGCCCCAATGCGTCCTTGGGCGCGTCGCAGGCTTGGGCGTTCATGGGGATGACGGTGGTGTTGGGGGGTGGCATTGCAGCCTGGATGGCTTGGCATGGCTTCTGGCTGGTGGTGCCGTTTACCGGATTGGAACTGGGCGCGTTGGGCGCGGCGATCTTTGTTTCGGTCAGGCGCAACACGTATCGCGAAGTGCTGGTTTTCACGTCCGAGTGTCTGCGTGTCGAATTTGGCACTTTGGGACGTGGCGCTCAGACCGTGGTCGAGCTGTCGCTGGGTATGACGCGTGCATTGTTGGAAGCTGGGGGGAATCGGCATGATCCGACCCGGTTGATTCTGAGTTGCGCTGGGCAACGCGTGCGGATTGCCCGATGTCTGACTGATGAGGAGCGCGAGCGCCTGTGCGTTCGCATCAAGCAATTATTGACACCGGCATGGGGTGGATCGCGCAGTGCGATCGATGCGGCGCCGGCGAAAGAGTGGCCTTTGGGAGAGTAGATGATGTCGATGAAGGGATGGCTTGCGCGCATTGCGGCAGGGTCCGGACTGGCTGTCGCGGCACTGACTGCACAGGCCTACACTGAAACCAGCGGCGGCTACAACATGCCGGTGGGTGTGACCGAAATCAGCAGGGAAGTGCACGGCCTGCACATGCTGGTGTTCTGGGTCTGCGTTGCGATCGCCGTAGTGGTGTTCGGCGTGATGACCTGGTCGATCGTCATGCACCGCCGCTCGAAGCATCCGAAGCCGGCTGATTTTCATGAATCGACTCTGGTCGAAATCATCTGGACGACACTGCCGTTTGTCATTCTGATCTCTCTGGCCGTGCCTGCAGCCGGCACGCTGATCAAGATTGAAGACACCCGCAATGCCGACATGACGATCAAAGTCACCGGCTACCAGTGGAAGTGGCAGTACGAGTACCTCGGCGAGGACGTCAGCTTCTTCTCGACACTGGCGCCAGCTTCCAACCAGGCACGCCAACTCAATTCCGGCATCGACGTCAATACCGTCGAAAACTACTTGGTCGATGTTGATCATCCCCTGGTGCTGCCAGTCGGCAAGAAGGTCCGTTTCCTGCTGACCTCAAATGATGTGATTCACGCCTGGTGGGTGCCGGAACTCGCGGTCAAGAAGGATGCGATTCCGGGCTACATCAACGAGATCTGGACCAAGATCGAACAGCCCGGCACCTACCGCGGTGTTTGCGCCGAACTGTGTGGCCGCGATCACGGGTTCATGCCGATCGTCGTCAAGGCGCTGCCGCAAGCCGAGTACGAAGCCTGGCTGGCGCAGCAGAAGGGTGGCGAAGTGGTCGCAGCCGCGGCACCGTCAACGGCGACCGATGCCGTCGTCGATGCGCCTGCGGCATCGCCCGAGCCGGCACCGGCGGCGGCAGTGGAAGTTGCCGCGGCCGAACCGGCTACCGCCCCTGCCGAGTTGTCGAAAGACGACTTGGTCAAGAAGGGCGAAGGCGTGTTCAAGGCGAATTGCGTGGCCTGTCATCAGGCTAACGGGCAGGGTCTGCCGCCGAGCTTTCCGTCGCTGGTCGGCAGTGCCGTCGTCGGCGGACCTGCGGCAGCGCAGATCGCTCAGATCCTGAATGGCAAGAACCTGATGCCGCCGTTCAAGCAATTGTCCGATGCCGATATCGCCGCTGTGGTCACGTACACCCGCAACAGCTGGGGTAACGATAGCGGTATGGTCCAGCCTTCAGACGTCGCCGCCGCGCGGTAAGCAGTAGATCGATAGGAGTTTCACCATGGCACACGCTCACGACGCGCACGCGCACCACGATGAACACCATGGTCCCGACAAGGGGATCATGCGCTGGATCAAGACCACCAACCACAAGGATCTGGGAACGCTTTATCTGTTCTTTGCGTTCACCATGTTCTTCATCGGCGGCCTGATGTCGCTGGTGATTCGCGCGGAGCTGTTCCACCCGGGCTTGCAGTTCGTCGATCCGGAATTCTTCAACCAGATGACGACGATGCATGCGCTGGTGATGATCTTCGGCGGCGTCATGCCGGGCTTCGTCGGTCTCGCCAACTGGATGGTGCCGATGATGATCGGCTGCTCCGATCTGGCGCTTCCTCGTGTCAACAACTGGGGCTTCTGGATTCTGCCGTTCGCGTTCACGATGCTGATCAGCACCCTGTTCATGGACGGCGGTGCGCCAGCCGGTGGCTGGACCATGTATCCGCCGCTGGTGCTGCAGACCGGCAATGCGTTTCCGTTCCTGATCTTCGCCGTACACTTGATGGGAATTTCGTCGATCACGGGCGCGATCAACGTCGTGGTGACGATCCTGAACATGCGCGCGCCGGGCATGACACTGCTGAAAATGCCGCTGTTCGTCTGGACCTGGCTGATCACCGCCTATCTGCTGATTGCGGTGATGCCGGTGCTGGCTGGCGCGATCACGATGACACTGACCGATCGCCACTTCGGCACCTCGTTCTTCAACGCCGCCGGCGGTGGCGACCCGGTGAT
>JBFFJL010000258.1:0-5805 GCA_041555955.1 Nevskiaceae bacterium | reverse complement strand
ATCGGAGCGTCGATCTACTCACGTTTCTACTCATAATTTCGGCCGGATGCAAGCGAATCGCTGAGGACGTGCTGGGACTGCGGACAACAAAAAACCCTGCAATTTGCAGGGTTTAATGTGCATCTACGAATCTCTGTAGATCAATAAATGGTGGTGATGAGTGGAATCGAACCACCGACCTCAGAATTATGAGTGCCGCGCTCTAACCGTCTGAGCTACATCACCACGAAGGGGCGCGAAGTTTAAGGAAAACTCGCGCGCCCGTCGAGACTTTTGCTAAACATTGAAGCGGAAATGCATCACGTCGCCTTCCTGGACAATGTATTCCTTGCCTTCGAGGCGCCATTTGCCGGCTTCCTTGGCGCCGGCTTCGCCCTTGAACTGGATGAAGTCGTCATAGGCGATGACTTCGGCGCGAATGAAGCCTTTCTCGAAGTCGGTGTGGATTTCGCCGGCGGCTTGCGGAGCGGTGGCGCCGACCTTGACCGTCCAGGCCCGGACTTCCTGTACGCCGGCGGTGAAATAGGTCTGCAGGCCGAGCAGTGAATACGCTGCGCGGATGACGCGGTTCAGGCCGGGCTCTTTCAGGCCGAGGTCGGCGAGGAAGCCGGCCTTGTCATCGTCGTCGAGCTGGGCAATCTCGGCCTCGATCGCGGCGCAGACCGGGACGACTTCAGCGCCGTCCTTGCTCGCGTACTCGCGAACCCGGGTCAGGAGCTCGTTGCCGTGGGTCAGGCCTTCTTCGTCGACGTTGGCGATGTACAGCGCCGGTTTGGCAGTGATCAGGTGATATTCGCGCAGTTGCGCGCGCTCTTCGGCGTCGAGTTCCATTGCGCGTACCGGTGCGCCGGTATCGAGGTGGGCTTGGACACGCTTGAGCAATTCCAGACGTCCGACTGCATCCTTCGCGCCGGTCTTCGCGCTGCGGCCGGCGCGGTCGACGGCCTTCGTAATCGAGTCCAGATCGGCCAGGGCCAATTCGGTGTTGATGACTTCGATATCGCGAATGGGGTCGGTGGAGCCGGAAACATGGATGACGTCATCGTTGACGAAGCAGCGGGTGACGTGAGCGATGGCGTCGGTTTCACGGATGTGGCCGAGGAACTGGTTGCCGAGGCCTTCGCCCTTGGACGCGCCAGCAACCAGGCCAGCAATATCGACGAATTCAACCGTAGCACCCAGGACGCGCTGCGGCTTGACGATCAGCGACAGCGCATCAAGACGTGGGTCAGGTACTGCGACCACACCGACGTTCGGGTCGATGGTGCAGAACGGATAGTTTTCGGCTGCGATCTGCGCCTTGGTCAGCGCGTTGAACAGGGTGGACTTGCCGACGTTGGGCAGTCCGACGATGCCGCATTTGATACCCATGATGAGAGTCCTTTGATCCTGTTCGCCGCGTGAGCTGCGGCTGCGTAATTTACTTGTTGTTGGTGTGCAGCTGGGTGATGGCGCGATCCCAGCCGCGCTCAAGCCAGACTTCGGTGGCATCAACCGACTGATCGAGGGCGTCGCGGATTGCCGCTTCGTCGTCGCGTCCGGGGCGGCCCAGGACGTAATTCAACACCAGCGTCTTGTCGCCGGGATGCCCGATGCCGATGCGCAGGCGCCGATAGCCGTCGCCCAGCGCGCGGTGAATGTCGCGCAAGCCGTTGTGGCCACCGTGACCGCCACCGAGTTTGAGGCGGACGCTGCCGCAAGGCAGGTCGAGTTCGTCGTGCGCAATCAGGATGTCGACGGTTGCAATTTTGTAGAACGCCGCCAGCGCCTGTACCGCCTGACCGCTGCGGTTCATGAACGTTGATGGCTTGAGCAACGCCACGTCGTGGCCGCCAATGCGCACGCGTGCCAATTCCCCGTGAAATTTGGCTTCGCGCCGAAAGCTGCCACCAAAGCGATCTGCAAGCCGATCGACAAACCAGAATCCGGCGTTGTGACGTGTGCGCTCGTACTCGCTGCCGGGATTGCCCAGGCCTACGATTGCATGCAGTTGAGAGCTGTCAGACATCCGCCTGGTTCCAAGAAAAAAACCCGTCCGCACGGGATGCGCGCGGACGGGCCGTATCGGGTCGCGGGCGATGCAGCTGCGCCGCGCCGGCTACTTGCGCCCGAAGGCGCAGCAGCTTACTTCTTCGACTCGCCTTCGGCTGCGGCAGCTTCGTTGGTGGCTTCTTCGATCGCTCCGCGCGGCAGATGGATCGAGACCACCGGCTGGTCGTTGCCGTGCTTGAGTTCGGTCAGTGTCACGCCATCCTTCAGCGCCAGCTGCGACAGATGAATGGACTCGTTGAGGTTCAGGTTGGTCAGGTCGACCTCGATGAACTCCGGCAGGTCCTTCGGCAGACACTCGATGACCACCTGATTCAGGTGATGTTCGACGATGCCGCCGCCGGTCTTCACGCCAGGCGCGATGGCCTCGCCCTTGAAGTGCAACGGCACGTGCATGTGCAGAACATGATTGGCGTCAACGCGCTGGAAGTCAGCGTGCATGGCCAGGCCGGAGACCGGATGGCGATGCAGATCCTTCAGCACGACCTGCTGCTCGGTGCCGCCGATGTTCATCGTCAGGATGTGCGAGTAAAACGCTTCGACCTTGAGATGCTTGAACATCTCGTTGGACGACAGCGTGATCGACTCCGGCGCGGCAGTGCCGCCGTAGACGATGGCCGGAATCTTGCCCAGGCGACGCAGGCGGCGGCTCGCACCCTTGCCCTGGTCAGCGCGGGATTCCGCGACAACCACAAAGTTTTCTTTCATTTCAACGCTCCAAAAGGGAAACCCCTGCCCGCGACCAGGCAGAAGGGGCGCGAATTATACAGAAGTTTCCGGCTTCCAGTTTTTCTTTTCCGCTCAAAGCGTTACGCAAAGGGTGCAGGGCTGGCGCCGCCTGGAAAGCGCTGACTGGAATCCTGATTCGAGCTCAATCGACGTAGAGCGAGCTGACCGATTCTTCAGCGGAAATGCGACGGATGGTTTCGGCCAGCAGGCCGCCGATCGATAACTGGCGAATTTTCGGGCAGGCCTCTGCGGCGGGGCTCAGCGGAATCGTGTCCGTGACGACCAGCTCGTCGAGCACTGAATTGCTGATATTGGTGATGGCCGGGCCTGACAGCACAGGGTGGGTCACGTAGGCCACCACCTTGATCGCGCCTTCCTCTTTCAGCGCCGCTGCTGCTTTGCACAAGGTTCCTGCGGTATCGACGAGGTCGTCGACCATCACGCAGGTGCGTCCGCTGACGTCGCCGATGATGTTCATCACGCGCGATTCGTTCGGTTTCGGGCGGCGTTTGTCGATGATTGCCAAATCGGCGTCATCGAGTCGCTTGGCGACTGCGCGGGCGCGCACAACGCCGCCGACGTCTGGTGCTACGACAATGAGGTTTTCGTATTTCTGGCGCCAGATTTCGCCGAGCAGGACCGGCGAGGCGTAGACGTTGTCGACCGGAATGTCGAAAAAGCCCTGGATCTGATCGGCGTGCAGATCAACCGTCAAGACGCGGTCTGCGCCGCATTCGCCAATCATGTCGGCGACCACCTTGGCCGAGATCGGCACGCGGGCCGAGCGCGGGCGACGGTCCTGGCGGGCATAGCCAAAATAAGGAATCACCGCGGTTACGCGGCTCGCCGATGCGCGCTTGAGCACGTCGAGCATCAACAGCAGTTCCATCGTGCTGTCGTTGGTCGGTGCGCAGGTCGGCTGGACCACGAAAACGTCGCGGCCGCGAACGTTCTCGAGAATCTCGATCTGGATCTCGCCGTCGGAGAACTGACCGACCATGGCTTGTCCCAGAGGGATTTTCAGATAGGCGGCAATATCCCGGGACAGTTTGGGATTGGCGTTGCCGGAGAACAGCATCAGCTTGCTATCGGCCATGCGGGCGTCTCTTGCTGCGGTCAGTGGCGGTATCGTCTTCGTGGCCGCAGAGCTCGACGGCCCTGTCGTACCTTCACTTTCACACGTTGAGTGGACCTTCGCGGCCGCTCACTTCGGAGTTGGCTGGGGCGGATGGACTCGAACCACCGAATGGCGGGATCAAAACCCGCTGCCTTACCACTTGGCTACGCCCCAGAAGACCCGATGCTTCGTGCGGCGCGCATTATATCGGATGACGCCCGGTTGTTCGGTACATCGCCGCAAAAAAATGATTCAGCGCGAAATGGCGTCGCGCAGCGCCGAGCGGTTGCTGCCACGCGCAACGATGATCTGTGCATCGAGAGTACTGTCGGCTCGAGCTTCGGTCTCGATGCGGCTGGCGTCGGCGCGGGAGTTGCAGGCCAGAAACACCGAAGCACCGGTGCCAGACATGCGCGCCGGGCCGTGGCGGCGCAGCCACGCCAGCGCTGCGCTGACCTGCGGGTAGCGTGCGCAGGTCACCGGCTCGCAGACATTGGCAGTTGCGGTCAAGTCAAAGGTGTCAGCGCGCAGCGGCGCGCAGTCGCGCTGCAGCTCCGCTGCGCCGAAGATGGCCGCAGTGCTGACATGCACTGGAGGAGTGAGCACCACGAACCAGGATTCAGGCAATGCGATCGGCGTCAGGCGCTCGCCCACGCCTTCGGCCCACGCGGCCTGCCCGCGGACGAACACTGGAACATCGGCGCCGATCGACAGGCCCAGATGGGCCAGCTCGTCGGGCGTGAAGCCCAGATTCCACAAGTGATTGAGTGCGACCAGCGTGGTCGCCGCGTCACTGGAGCCGCCGCCCAGGCCGGCGCCGGTGGGGATGCGTTTCTCGATGCGGATCCCGGCGCCCAGGTTGCAGCCCGATGCGCGCTGGATCAGGCGTGCCGCCCGCAGCGCCAGATCCTCCTCGACCGGGATGCCCGGCAGATCGTCGGTGCGCACGATCTGGCCATCACCGCGCGGCGTGATGAACAGCGTGTCGCCGTATTCAAGGAACTGAAATACGGTCTGCAGCTGGTGATAGCCATCTTCACGGCGACCCGTGATGTGCAGGAACAGATTCAGTTTGGCCGGCGCCGGCCATGGGAAATCGGCAGTAAACGCGCCGTGCGCGTTGCGCAGCAGGGAATTCGTCGGCATGGATTCAGGAGCGGCGGGTGGGGCCGAGCTCAAGGTGTTCCCATTGATCAATCAACAGTCGCAAGCGCGCCTGATCGGTCCGGGCCTCAAGCTTGCGAGGCAGCTGAAGCTGCCCCACGGTCTGGTAGCTATCGTAGCGGATGTTCCAGCCGTTTTGCTGCAAACCCAGCAGCTGGCCCTCGGCGTCCGTGCTGAGGTTTTGGAGTGGACCGGGGGCTGGCAGGCCCAGGGTCCAGTGGCGTAGATCGCTGATCGGGATGCTCCAGCCGAGATTGGCCAGCATCCATGCTTCAGGATCAGCGAGGAACTGGGTGCCGTCACGTGTGCGCACGCTGACGCCTGCTGCGGAGCCTTCGATTTCTACCGCGCCGATACCGAACGGCCCGTTGAGCTGCAGCGTAAAGCCGCCGTCGCTGAGCTGGGTCCAGCGCAGGTCTGCGGTGCGTCCTTGATTGGCGTCGTTGATGCGGCCACGCAGGGTGAATCCGCTGATGGCCTCCAGTGCTGCTTGATGCTGTTCCCAGGCGAGCGGCGAGGGCGTATCCGGACGTGGCGGAGCGTGCTGCGCGCAGGCGCCGAGCAGCACTGTAGCGGCCAGGCAGATCGCGCGCGCCGGAGCGCGCCTGATCATTGCTTCAGCCGCCGGACGGTTTCCTTCAGGGTTGCGTGGTCTGGATTCTTTTCCAGCGCAGCATCCAGCACGCTTTGCGCCTTGGCGTGCTGACCGAGCGTCCACAGAACTTCGCCGAGGTGTGCAGCGACCT
>JBFFJL010000257.1:0-5809 GCA_041555955.1 Nevskiaceae bacterium | reverse complement strand
TTTCGGCGTCTGCCGTTCAACTCCTGAAGGGTTAGTTCAAAGCGTCCACAAAACCGCAGGAACCGTCCCGTCCGCTGCAACGCTTTGTCAGGCGCCACTGCTGCAGGCCGATCGGCTTTTTGAGCCCTTCCATGTGTACTTGGGCCTGAAACGAGCACTTCAAAGCACCTGACGCCGTTCAGCGGCATTTGAGGCGCCGCCCGTTTTGCGGCAGCAAAAATGGGGGCGGGTCAAACGTCACCTGCAGCGATGTATGAGGCGCAGTTGCTCATGGCCGAAACTGCTTCAGTTGAATCTCTTTGACGTGGGCATTCCATGTGGCGCCCCCCGAGCCACATGCGCTCTCTTGCCGCCTAACCTAACAGGCTCAGGGGCGGACTCGTCGAAGGCGAGGACGTCCCTTGGAACCGCTGGTTGGACCTGCAGCTCCGACACCACGGGCCCGAGCTGACAGTTGCGCTGGCCGCAGCAGACGCTCGGCCCGCATCACGTACAAGATGAAAACACGCTCGCCATCTTCTCGATAGAAAATGCGGCAGGGAGGCTCGACTATTTGACGATAGCGCCAACCCTTCAGCTCGGGAGGATTGGGGCCACTCTTGGGGTGCTGGGCCAACTGCTCGACATGCTGAAACACTCGCTGCACCAGTCCCCGAGCCGCCTCTGAATTCTCCAGCGCGATGTAATCGGCGATGGCGTCAAGGTCGCTTAGCGCCGGCTCGGACCAGACTACTTGAGCCATCTGGCCATGCGCTTCTTGGCTTCTGCATGAGAAACGGTACGACCTTCCTCAATTGCCTTTTCCCCTCTGGCGATCCCCTCCAACAGCCCCATCCGCTGCTGCAGAGCTTCATATGTTTCAACATCAACCAGATAGGCGCTGGGCAGACCATGTTGGGTAATGAGGATCGGTTCCCGGCTCTGCTCGATCTCGGAGAGGAGTTCGGTCGCTTGGCGTTTGAGGGTGGTAACGAGTTCAGTGCGCATAATGTGATACTAAAGTGGCACTGTGCGCCTGGCAAGCGGTGTAGGTCCAACGCCCGCTTAAGCCGGGGCGCCGCGAAGCGGCGACCTCGGATGGAAGCCTTGGTTGGGCGACATTTCCATCAGAGCAGTGCTACAAACGTGACTAGAAGTAGCGAAAACAGGGCAATGAGGCTCACACCAAATGAAATGGATCGGGCGATCCTAAGATCAGCGTAATAACAGAACATATGCCCAAGCCGTCCCGCCACATAGAGCCAAGCGAAAGCATTGGCCCACATTGGCGAAGCAGAGGAGAAAATAGCTAGGACGGCAAGGAGAACGAAGGCCGCAACACTCTCATTGGTATTGGCATGAGTTCGCGTGGCACGGAAGAGGAAGCTCGCATGATCTGTCTGAACCGGCGTTCCTGGCACGTGCTTGGCTTTTATGCTGGCCAGGTCAAGTACGAGGAGTTGTACAAGGAGCAGCGCGGCAGTTGCCAACATGGCTAACACGGTGGGTGCATACGGGGCTAACCAAGCTTGCACTTCTGTCTCCAATGCCAAATGATTCTATCGCCCAATGCCGCAGCAAACCTGCGTTTGAATCGATGTGAGGGATTGGCGCAGCCAAACCGAGCAGCGAGTCAAACGTCAGGTGCAGCAGCTTGTTAGCCGGTTGCAAGCCTACGCTGCCGACAGCCTTTCGACATGCAACTCCGAACGATGTTGCTCTGCTTGCCACAGGTCGTATTGAGTCTGCTGGTTGAGCCAACTTTCTGCCGACGTGTCGAACGCGATAGATAGCCGAACGGCCATTTCCGGGCTAATGCCGGCACGACCATTGATGAGTGTGGAAAGTTTCTTGCGACTGACGCCCAAGGCTTTGGCGGCATCGGTGACTGTGACACCAAGAGGCTCAAGGCACAGCTCCTTAAGCACTTCGCCTGGATGGGGAGGATTGTGCATCAACATCATTTCACCTCAGTGATAGTCCTCGTAGTTCACAACCTCAGCGTGCTCACCAACGAATCGAAATGTGACCCGCCAGTTGCCGCTGACCTTGAGAACCGTCTAACGTTTGAGGTTAGCGGCGGCCTTTAGGCCGTCCGCTTGACCGAAGGTTTAGGCCGCATTGGCGCAGCACGGAGAAGTCTGCTCAATGGCCGTGAGCGTCGGTCTTGAGACTCTTGGTTGTAAACAAGTAGTCCTTGAGTTCGTGAGAGAAGCGCTCGTCGTTACGACGTATCCATTCAAGGACCATCGACGCGTGTTCCTTTTCTTCGTCGCGATTATGTTCAAGGATGCTCTTGAGTTCTGGATCCTTGCACGCCGCCGCCCTTTGGTTGTACCAATCGACGGCCTCTAGTTCTTCCATCAGCGACACGATGGCGCGATGCATGTCTCGTACTTCGTCAGAGAGTTCCTCAATGGGTTCGTGATAACCAACGCTCGACATTTTGAGTTCCTTAGTGGTTGTGAAGGGGCTTCTGCGGATTGACGCAACTTCATCAGTGTACGTGGCGCATCTGCACTGCTGCCATGGTCTGTGTGAAGGCGGCTCTTGTGGCACGTGGTCTTCGGCAATCGTGGCCGACCGTTGCGGGTGTGGGTATGCGGCCTAACGTTCAGCTTGAGGGGCACGGAGACAGCAAGCGGAGCTTGCTGGCGGAGCGTCCGCTGCATGCCGTTGTTAGGCCGATGGGGGTGGCATCGCATCGGGCTAGGCCACCGGCACGAAGAAGCCCCCACGTCGCCGCGCCGCGCGCAGCAGCAGCACAACCGCGACCGTGGTCGACGCGATCACCAGCAACGAACTCTCTGGACCGAACATCCCGCCGGTCAGCCAGTCGGGCCCGGCAAAGCGGCTTTCGAGCGGTGCCAACTTGCGCCAGTCTTCAATGCCGGAAAGCGGCACGCCAGCGAGCAGAATGGTGAAGTTCCATGCCGCGTGATTGGCGGCCGCCGCCCACAGGTTGCGCGTCAGGACGAACACCGCGGCCCAGAGCAGGCCCGCCAACGTCACTGCGATCAGCATTGTCACCACATCGCTGATCCCACCTTGTTCGACGTTTTCCAGGTGCACTAGGGCGAACACCACCGCTTGCACCACCAACGCCACCTTCGTTCCCCAGGCCCGTTCTACGACCCGGAATAGCAGGCAGCGGTAAGTCAGCTCTTCCAGGATAGCCGCGATGCCGATAAGGGCTGCCACGCCGAGCAGCGCCGACGAGGCATCGCGAAACAGCACCGGTTCGTAGACGCCCAGAGCGAATAGCACGGCCATCGGCAGCGCCACCAGGGCAGCGCCGCTCGCGCCGCCAAGCATCAGCTGAATCGGCCGCAGGTGCAGCTCGGTCGCTTCGCGTTTTTCATGCCAGTGCACGAAAGCCCAGTAGCCCGTCACCGCCGTTAAAAGGATGCCGACGCGTCTGAAGACACTGAGTAGTTCAGGACCGGGATGGAACGCCGCTTCGATCAGCGGCAGCAGGCCCTGTCGAAAGATCAGGATGGAGCCAAGAATCGCCACGCCACCCAGCAGCAGTGAGCCGAGCATCCGGCCGGCGACGCGCAGTCGCCGTCGCGCGATGTTTGTAGAAAAACAGCAGTAGCTGCACCGCGTGAGTCCGCCGGCGAGTCGGCCAGTGTTCTGGATCGGTTTGCGCGATTTGACGTCACGGCGTGTCGCTCAGGATGCGGAGGCCTGTCGTGACGATACTGCGGTCTCTCGTGCATTCCAAGCCCTTCCTCAAGGAGCCTTGCCTTGTAGCTTCTGCACATTGTGAACGATGGCAAAGAGTTTCCACTGTGCATCGACCTTGCGCCGTGATCGCAGAGTAAATCGCCGCAGTCCCTTGGTATGCAGGTGACCGAAGACCGGTTCGACGATGCCGAGACGGCGGCTGTACAGCAACCGGCCCTCGTGGGTATCGATCCGGGCTTTCATCGCTTTGGTCTGCGGATGCGTCTCTGTGGCCTTTCTGCCGTCGAAGAAGGTCACCTGCCGGTACGGACTGACATCGGGTTTGCGCATGCAGCTGGCCTTGAGCGGACAGGCTTGGCAGCGCGCGCGTGCCTTCAAAGCTGACGCCGTGCCGGCCTCTGATGATGACGTTGGCGCTGCTGAGCTTGAGCAGACTCCCGGCCGGACAGCGGCAGGTCATGGCATCGGGGTCGTACTCGAAGTCAGTGGTCTGATACCACTTCGATCGACGTTCACCAGGCTTGCGGCTCTTCTCGGGCGGCTTGTGCAGATACGCCTCAGCAAATCGTGGATCGCGTGAGCGAAATCCGGTGTCGGCGACCAGCGCACTGACGCCGGCATCGACCAGCTGTTGCAGCGTGGATTCCGAGTGATAGCCCGAATCGGTGAGTACGGTGGCGTTCGTCAGCGGGTCCGGCTGACCGACCGCATCGAAATCATCCCGCACGTTCTTGAGCACTTCCGGCAGAAGCCCATTCTCCTGGCCAATACCGAAGGCGCTGGCATGCACCACGACCTGTGACTTCGCATCGACGGCAGCGACGCCGGTGTAACCCTGCACGACGCCATGACTCGTCTTCATCGTTGCCGAGTCGTTGTCGGTGATGTTCGACTTCAGCGGCTCGCCGCGACGATTGGTCTTCTCCGGGCGCACCGCCAGCCACTCACGGATCTTGCGGCTGTTCTTCGTCAGCGTTTCGATCTGCTGCTGCTCACGCTGAGTCAGCGTGTCGACGTTCTGACCGGCATCCTGACGACGATGCGCATCAAGCATGTGCCCGACAGCCTTCTCCATCTTCTCGGCCTTCTTCAGCAGATCCGCGCGCGTCCCGCTCCAAGTCCGTGAGGCGTTCGACGGCAGCTTGCAGCCATCCACTGCAAACAGTTCCTTGCCGATCAGTCCCTGCTCGTCGCAGATCAGCAGGACATCGCGGAACACCGACGTGATCTCTGCCGGCAGCTTGGCAACGAACGCAGCAATCGTCGTGAAGTGCGGCTGGGTGTCACCGGACAAGGCCATGAACACGACGTTCTCGCGACAGGCGCGCTCGATGTCGCGCGAAGAGGTCAGACCGCGCGCATAGCCCAGCAGCACAACCTTGAGCAGAACAGAAGGATGATAGGCACTCGCTCCTGCTTCATCGTTGCGGTAGCGTGCATCGAACACCGACAGATCGATCTGGTGATCCACCAGCCAGTTCAGCGCGTACTCGAATGTGCCCGGAATGATCTGCTCGGCGAATGTCACCGGCAGCATCTTCGACAGATGCGGATCAACAGGTTTGTATCGCGCCATCGACGCCTCCTTTCGTTGCGAAAGGAGCAGCGAGATGCGTGCCAATGTTTAGGGTTTTTCTACAGCCTCAACGCCTAAATTAAGCGGCGGGCGTAGCCCGTCCGCTTGAATGCATAGTTAGAGCTGGCTATTCGCATGAGACAACCCTGAGATGCGAATAAACACCATGGACGCTGCTATGCCTGCAACGGCACAAATACAGAAATGCCAGAACGAGACTACGCCTGACTGATTGATGAGCCACGTTTGCAACGGGAAGATCAGTGACAGGGCCACACCGCCAACTAGAACTGACCGTGGCGTGAGCCAGCCGCGCCACTTGAAGAAATAATAAAGAGGGATGCCGCCAAAAAACGCGAGGGGAAAGGTAATAAATGCGCCGAACACAATGAAGTGAACGGCAATGGACAATGGGCTATCACGGCCGCCGGCCAAGGGCCACGCAAGCATGGCGATGATGGCGATGACGGCAACAGCGGTTCCCGCACCGGCGAACGTAGCGAGGAATACACGAAGCATCGTTAGCTCTAACGCTCTGCATAACCCGACTGAGCCGCAGCGCGG
>JBFFJL010000256.1:0-5815 GCA_041555955.1 Nevskiaceae bacterium | reverse complement strand
CATGTCAAGACGGGATATGACCGTCAAGGTAACTTTTATTTTTGTGCGGGCGGCCGGCAGCACAGAACGCGTGTGGCCAGTAGTCCTGGTCTCTAGCCGCCGCGGTCGAAGGCGGTTTCGGGTCCGCGATTACGGT
The DNA here is from genome assembly GCA_041555955.1 of Nevskiaceae bacterium. Classification (GTDB taxonomy): domain Bacteria; phylum Pseudomonadota; class Gammaproteobacteria; order Nevskiales; family Nevskiaceae; genus Solimonas. The sequence goes on along the minus strand of JBFFJL010000256.1, from coordinate 5,679 downwards.
TGCCGCCGGAACGCCAGCGGGGTGGTGCCGACCCAGCGCCGGAATGCGCGAATGAAGGTGCTCTGTTCGCTGTAGCCGAGCAGCAGTGCGATTTCAGAAAGAGACAGCGCACGGTCGTGCAGATACTGGCGTGCCAGTTGTTCGCGGGTTCGATCCAGCAGCTGCTGCCAGGTCACGCCACTGTCGGCGAGCCGTCGCTGCAGGGTGCGGGTCGACTGGTGCAGCGCACGTGCAACCTTGCTGATGTGGACGTGGCCTTCCGGCAGCTGGCGCAACAGCACCTGCTGTACGGCCTGATCGTAGGCATTGGAGTCGGGCAATGCCGTCAGCAGCGCCTGGGCCTGACGATCGAGGAGTGCGCGCAGGCCGGGCTCGTGGTGGCGCATCGGCGTGGCCAGCAGCGCGGTCGGAAACTGCACCAGCGTGTGACTGCTGCCGAACTCGACCGGGCAGCGGAAGAAGTCTTCGCAGGCGCGTGTGTGTTCGGCGCTGGCGTTGTGGACGAAACCGACGCGCGACGGCGGCGCGTTGTTGAGGCTCTGGCGCTGAATGAACGTCACCAATGCGGCGATCGCGGTTTCATCGGCAATCGGGCCGGTGTCGGTCGGCACCCAGCGCAATTGCGCCTGATCCTGCGCCAGCCGCACTTCAGCGATATTGATGCCGTAGAACAGGCGCTCGTACCGCTGGTAGGCCGCCATGGCTTCGGCGAGGGTGTCGCTGGCCAGCACCAGATAGCCGAGCACGCCCACGTGGTGCGGCATCACGCCGGAGCCGATGACCAGCCCCGGCGCCTCCAGCCCGGGCCGCAGCTGCGTGGCCTGTTCCAGCAGCATGCGCCAGTCGCGGACCGGCACCGGATCGTCCGGTGCAAAGCGCGCCAGCCGGGCGCGGATCGCCGGTGCCGCAAGCTGTTCGCGATCGAGCCAATCGCTGAGCAGACCGGTCCAGGCGCCGGTGACGCGGATCGGTCCGCTGCTGCTGGGGTTCATGGTGGGACTCCGGGTGCGCTGATGCATTCAAGCGACATTGACATGGATTGCTAATTTTGTGGCATAAATTGCCAATATGACTTGGTCCGAAGTCCGTACAGTTTCATCATTCCAACGAATCGGAGTTCTGCGGCATGGAAGACATCCTTCACGCACTTGGCTTTGTGCTGATCGCCGGCAGTGCGTTTCTCGGCCTGATCCTGATCGAGCGCTGGTACTGGATCCGCAAGCAGCGGCCCGAGGCGTATCAGACCCGCGAGGTGTTCGCCAACATCGCCACCGGGTTCATGTACAAGATGTTCGACGGCGTCGTGGTGGCGGTGTTCGTCACCCATTTCTACGACGACATCCGCGCCTTCGGCCTGCAGTACACGCCCGAAAACAAGTGGGCGATGATCGCACTGCTGTTCGTGGTGACCGATCTGATCTTCTACGGCCTGCACGTGGCCATGCACAAGCTGCGCTACGCCTGGTGCTCCCACGTCACGCATCACAGTTCGACGCGCTTCAATCTGTCGACCGCACTGCGTCAGAACTTTCTGTTCGATCTGAGCGGCCTGGCGATTCTGTGGTGGCTGCCGCTGGCGCTGATCGGTTTCGACAAATTTTCGGTGGTCGTGGCGATCGAGCTGAACCTGTTCTACCAGTTCTTCATCCACACCGAAGTCGTCAAGCGCCTGCCGGCCTGGTACGAGGCGATCTTCAACACGCCGTCGCATCATCGCGTGCATCATGGCAGCAATCCGGAGCAGATCGACACCAACTTCGGTGGTGTGCTGATCATCTGGGACCGCCTGTTCGGCACCTTTGTCGACGAGCGCGACGCCGGCCGTATCGAGTACGGCATCACCAACCGTCAGCCGACGACGCTCAACCCGCTGCGACTGAATCTCGACGAGTGGTTCGCGATGTGGCGTGACGTCTGGACCTGCCGCGATCTGCGCATCCTGTGGAAGCACCCGGACTGGGTCGAGCAGCGATATCCGGATCGTCGCAGCGAGGCGATGACGGCGGCCTGAGGCGCCGGAGAACGGCCGTTGCCAATGTGAAAACGCCCCTGTTTCGACAGGGGCGTTTTTCGTTGCAGAGCGGCTCAGCAGCCGCCGGTTTCGTAGTCGCTGTTGATGATGGCGTCGTACTCGTCCTGGCTGATGTACTGCGGGACGTAGGTGACACCGTAATCCTGCAGGCGCGACGCAAACGAGCGCAGATGATTGCGCGAACCTTTTTCCAGGTTGGCCCAGACCTGGGCGATGTCCTGATTGTCGACGATGGTGTCGAGCTGGGTCTGCAGATCGTAGATGTCCAGGTCTTCGATCAGCGCGCCCACGGTCAGGGCCTCGATCAGGCTGGTGGTGCCGCGCTGAGCAAGCTGGTCGTAGAGCGTCTGCAGATCGGTGTTGGTGAACTCGCCGACGCCGTTGCCGGCCGCCGGATCAGCCAGCTGATAGCGGTCGAGCAACAGCTTGACCGCATCCATGTGGGTTTCCTCGCTGTCGGCGATGTTGTCGAAGATCGGCGGACTCCACAGGGCGCCCAGTGTCAGGTAGACATCGCGCGCCAGCTTTTCCTCTTCGCGCATGAACACGATGCTGTCGCTTTCGGCAGTCGACAGCGTCTCCAGTGGCAGCGCGTCGATCTGGTTGAGTTGACAGGCGAGATTGATTGGGGTCGAGCCATCCGGGCCGATACGTGGGCCGCCACCGCCATTGCCGCCACCGCAGGCGGTGAGCAGGCTCAGGCAGAGCCCAGTGGCAACCAGCGCGGAGGTAAGTGCGCCGGTGCACGACGGGTTTTGATGGTTCGGCTTCATCATGTTTCATCCTCTTTAAATTTACTGCGGCCGGAGCCAGCTGCGGCCCAGCGCTATCCGCAGGCCAGATTTGCTGCAGTGAATCCCCGGGCGGGGTGCTTCCACATTGAGCATTGTGGCCGGCGACCCACCTTCCAGCCATGACCTGCATCAGTACTCATGGGGGTATGAAGGCAAGGTGTCTGAGTGGAAATTTCCCTGCTGCAGCACAATAGCGGAGCCGCAGTCCCAGGCAATCAAGGGCAATTTCTACTAGGGCAGTGAGTCCAGATGCCGTCTAGAATTGGCGGCTGGCGAATGAGAAGCGGCCCCCAGTGCCGCAAGTGCATTACGAGGAGAGACCCGATGTCGCTGTTCACTAAGCGTCAGAGCCGTGCTGTTTCGCTGCTGGCCGTCCTGTGCCTGCTGACAATTGCCGGATGTGGGAGCGGCGGCGGCAGTGGAAGTAGCGGCGGCGGCGGTCCGGGTGGTTCTGGCGGTTCGACCGGCGACGGACGCACCTTCCGCATTGTGCCGGGAGCTTCGGCGACCACCGACATGGTTGGCGCGATGATTCAGGCCGCGCCGGGCGATGTCATCGAATTCAGCTGCGGTTTCTTCGAACTGAGTTCCACCCTGCAGCTGACCAATACCGAAGACGTGTTGATCAAGGGTTGCGGCAAGGACGGCACAGTGCTGTCGTTCAGGGGCAACAACGCGCCGGAAGGCATTCTCGCGGTCAACGTGCATGGCCTGACGGTTCAGGACCTGACCGTGCTCGACACCGGCGGCAACGGCATCGAATTGCGCGGCGTCAATCACGCGACCCTGAAGCGCGTGCGTGCGATCTGGTCATCCAACGGCGGTCGCGAGAGCCCGGATCCGATCACGGCGTCGAACTTCGCCAGCCGGCTTGACGTGCCATGCACCGATCCGGCCACGCAGGATCCGAATGCGCCGGAGAACTTCCTGGGCGACACCTCGTCGCCGGATTACACGGTGAGCCCGAAGTCGGGCCGCTACGGCATCTACCCGGTGTCGTCCGAGAACATCCTGATCGACGACGCCGAATCGATCGGTGCGTCGGACGCTGGCATCTACGTCGGCCAGACCAACACCGCGATCATCCGCAACAGCCGTTCGGCGTTCAATGTGTTCGGCTTTGAGATCGAGAACGTGCAGGGCGGCGAGTACGCCAACAACGTTGCCGAGTGCAATACCGGTGGCTTCCTGATCTACGACCTCGACGGCCTGCGCCAGTACGGTGACCGTTCGCGCATGTACGGCAACGTCTCGCGCATGAACAACACCTACAACTTCACCTCGGGCGGCTTCGTCGGCAATGTGCCGCCGGGCAGCGGCATGATCACGCTGTCGTACGACCGTATCGATATTTTCGACAACGAGTTCCGCGACAACAACACCGCCGGCATCATTCACGCCAGCTACGAGTTGTTCCCCGAGGGCGCGGGGCGTCCGGACGAGAAGCGCATCGACTGGTACACCGAAGGTCTGCACATCTACCGCAACAAGTTCATCAACAACGGTAACGGCCTGCCGCTGCCGACGACCGGCAACTTGCTGAATCAGGATCTGGCGAAGCTGCTGCCGGCGTTGGTTGGCGTGAAGAATCAGCTGGCCTGCCTGCTGCCGACCAACCTGGCGACCTGCGCTGCGGCCGGCCTCACCGGTTTTCGTGGTGCGCACATCATCTGGGACGGTCTGCTCGACACCTACGACGCCGATTGCCCGTATCCGGAGGACGCCAACGGCAATCCGGTGCCGGCAGATTCGCGCGGCAAGCCGCAACTGGGTAACGACGTGCCGAATCCGTCCTGCCACTACAACGCCTACAAGTTCAACACCGCCGCTGAAGGCGCACCACGCAAGCTGCCCGATTGGTACTCGTGCATCGATGACGACAACGAGTTCTCCAGTGACAGCCTGGCCTACGCCGACTTCCACGGCACCAAGGGGCTGGAGGCGGTGGTCAACAGCAACATCGACCCGGCGAATCCGCTGTCGCTGCTCAGCGTGTTGACCGCGCTGGAGCCCGCGGCGTTGCTGGAACTGCCGTCGAGCTTCGACATCACACCGCACAAGTGCGTGGCACAGTACGGCCGCAACCTCGACCCGCTGCCGCCGGTCGTGATCCCGCCGTTCAAGCGCAGCGGCGACTACGATCCGGCGCCGACCGAAGCTCAGATCGAGCAGCTGTGCGAGGCCAGTGTCGGCGCGGGCCAAGTCAATTTCGACGCCGCCAAGGTCAATTGCCCGACCCTGGACCAGTACCACCTGTTCGACGACGCCGAAGACCCGACCAGCACCCCGCGCGGTGACGGCGTGCCGTTCGTGCTCAACACCAAGCTGTTCTCGGACTACGCGGTCAAGTATCGCGTCGCCTATCTGCCGCCTGGCACGACGGCCGTGTACCACGACGGCCAGACCGACGGCCCCAACGCCACCATCACGTTCCCGGTCGGCACCATCATCGCCAAGACCTTTGCCTTCTCCAACGACGGCGCCGGCACGCTGAATCCGGTTGAAACCCGCTTGCTGATCAAGCGCGTCAACTCCAAGGGGCAAGCGCGCTGGGACGGCGTGCCGTATATCTGGGGGACCGACACCGCTACCGGCATGCGCGTCGCCAGGCTGGCGATGGGTGGCGGCACCGCGTCCGTCTCCTGGGACACGACCGACGTCGACTCCGGTCAGCGGCATTCCGGATCGGCCGGCAGCTATCTGATCCCCAACGCCAACCAGTGCCTGAGCTGCCACGCCAACGAGGATCTGGACACTGGCTCGGCACCGATCGGGCCGAAGGTTCGCAACCTGAACCGGCCATATCGTTCGGAATCAGGCATCGTCACCGATCAGGGCCGGCACGCGGTGCTG
>JBFFJL010000255.1:0-5820 GCA_041555955.1 Nevskiaceae bacterium | reverse complement strand
GGACTTCGTCGAGCTGCCGGGCGTCGACCATCACCCCTGGCTGCGCGTGCCCGCGCAGTGCAGGGAACTGCTGGGCCTCGACGCGGCGGTCGGACAGTCCCGCTTCCGCACTTGACGCAGGTCAGTGTCGTAATCGCGTCCGGCTCCGAGAATCAAACAGACACCGAACCGGAGAACACTGATGGGCTTCTTCTCACGCAAGCGCGCGCCGAGCACGACCAAACCCGCCGCCAAGGACGAGCACGAGTGTTGCAAGGAGAAGGCGACGAAGGCCGCCGTCAGCGCGTCGATCGCCCCGCAGGCGGGCGCGGCTGTACCCAAGACACCCGCGGGCGGCTGCTGTGGCGGCAAGCACGAGCACTGAGCACGCAACAACGGAGTACGACCGCAGATTTCGTGCGCCTTTGGGCAGCCCGCAGCCACTGGAGGTCCGTCTCGACAACGCAATCTACTACCTGCTTGGCGGCGATCGGGGCTACGAGAACTTCTCCGGTTGCGGCAACACGCTGCCTACCGCCGCCTGCGAGGGGACATGTGCGGCGTCACCGGCTCGCCCCCGCCCGGCGGAGATCAGTGCCGCCCGTTCCAGGCGGGTTGGAAGGCGGACGCTGGCCAGCGTCGCGCCGGCGGCGACGCTGGCGACGAGCACGAACGGAGCGCCCGCGAGGAAACCGGCGTTGAACAGCAGGCCGCCGGCGGACGCCCCGAGCGCAGAACCGAGGCTCGTCGCCGCAGTCTGCCGGCCTAGGCCGGCGCCCTGCGCGGCGCCCGCCAGCGTCGAAATCCAGTATGTGAGGATCGGCGACAGCACGCCGGCGCTGGCGGCCGTCGCGCCAACCGCGATCAGCAGGCCCGCATAGCTGGATGCCGCGGGTGCCAGCAGCAGGCCGAGTGCCAGCAGCGCCAGTGCCGGTGCGATCAGCCAGCGCGTGTGGCGCGGCGGCATCCACGGCGCGAACACGAGTGCCTGCGCCGCGAACATCACCAGACTGCACTCGGTGAACATCATGGCGATCTGGGACGGCGTCAGCGACAGCTCCTGCTTGCCGCGCAGCGCCAGGCCCACCTCGAACACACCGATCGCGGTGGCGACGACGAAGGCCAGGCCAAGCAGGAAGGGGATCGAGCGCCCGCTGCCCTGCGCGGCGGTTGACGTTGCGGCGTCCGCACCGGGCGCCGGTGCGCGCGGCAGTGCCAGCGCGGCCGCGAGCGCAGCGCCCAGCGCGAGCAGGGCCGCGACCGTCATCGGCGCCGCGAGCGAGGTCGCTGTGCCGAGGCGTCCGGGAAGCTCGGTCAGCACGCGGGCGATCATCACGCCCAGCATCGGCCCGAGCAGGAACCCGCTGACGCCGGCGAGGCTGACTATCGTTAGGCGGCGCGCGCGGGCCGCGTCGTCGTGCCCCAGGTCGCCGATCGCCGCCAGCGCAACCGGCGTCACCGCGGCAGCGAACAGGCCGCTGAGAAAGCGCTCGGTGTAGAGCGCGGCAAGATCCGCGGTCCCCGCAAACACCAGCATCGACACGGCGAATCCGAGTAGCCCGATCAGGATCACCCGCCCGCGGCCGAACCGGTCCGACAGCCGCCCCCACCGTGACGCGAACAGGAACAGCGAGATGGTGTACACGGCGGTCAGCAGCCCCGTGTGCCGGGATACGGCCGCGGCGCCGGCGTCGCCCGTCATCTGCTCGACCACGTAGGGCAGCAGCGGCAGCATCACGCCGTAGCCGGCCGACACCGTGAACACGGCGAGCATCAGCGCCAGCAGGGCCAGACCGCAGCTCCTGTCAGTCACGGCCGCGCCCCCGTATTTTTGCGTCAGCCATTCCATGAGGACGCTCCTTTCATGAGGGTTGCGGGAACGGCCAGGCGCAGCGCGACGCCGCGCGCGAGGCCGAAGCTCAGCGGAAACAACAGCAGCAGTTGCAGCACCGGCAGCACCGACACGGGTGTCAGCGGCAGCAGCGGCGCGCGCTCGGTGTAAGCCCACCAGCCCATCGCCTGCGCGTGCAGCTCGACCGACACGCTAAGCACTAACGCCAGGCCGAGCAGCGACAGCCACACGCGCGGCGTCCAGCTCTGCAGCGCCCAGTCTCGGTTCCAGGCGACGAGCGCGGTGCCGAGCCAGGCGATGCCGGTCAGGACCAGATCGCCGAGCGTCGCGCGCAGCATCGCTCCGATCGTCGCGGGCTCACGGCCGTGCACGAAAAACGCTTCGCACTGCGCGTACTCCCAGACGAAGTGCAGGGCGAAGCTGGCTAGCGCCAGCGCCGGCCAGAAGATCCACGAGGTGTGCCGATGTGTCATGGCTCAATGCGCGGCGACGGCGGACGACGCGGTTGCGGCCGGCGCGTCCGCCCTGGCCAGGCGCAGCCGCTTGAGCAGCAGCGCGTTGACCGCGACCAGTACGGTGCTGCCCGACATCGACAGCGCGGCGATCTCGGGCGACAGCGTCAGCGGATACAGCACGCCGGCCGCGAGCGGAAACGCGATGACGTTGTAGCCGGCGGCCCACCACAGGTTCTGGTGCATCTTTCGGTAGGTTCCGCGCGAGATTTCGATCGCGTTGACCACGTCCAGCGGATCGCTCTTCATCAGCACCACGTCGGCGCTTTCCATCGCCACGTCGGTGCCGGCGCCGATCGCGAAGCCGACATCGGCCTGGGTCAGCGCCGGCGCGTCGTTGACGCCGTCGCCGACCATACCCACCTTCTTGCCCTGCGCCTGCAGTTCCTTGACCTTGTCGGCCTTCTGGCCCGGCAGCACGTCGGCCAGCACGATGTCGATGCCCAGTTCGGCAGCGACACGCTCGGCCGTGCCGCGGTTGTCGCCGGTCAGCATCGCCACCTGGACGCCGCGTTCGTGCAGGCGCGCGATCGTGGCTTTGGATGTTGGGCGCGGCGCGTCGGCGATCGCGATCAGGCCGATCAGGCGGCCGTCGGCGGCGACGTGGACCACGGTGCGGCCGGCCCCCTGCAGCTCGCCGGCGCGCGCACCCAGCTCGTCGAGGGAGACGTTCTCCGCCTCCATCAGTCTGCGGTTGCCGAGCAGCACGCGACGGCCATCGACTTCGGCAACCGCGCCACGGCCGTCGTGGTTCTGGAACGACGCAGGCTTGGCTAGCTCCAGGCCCTTGGCGCGATCCAGGATCGCCTTGGCCAGTGGATGCTCGGACGACTGCTCCGCGGATGCGGCCAGGCGCAGCAGCTCGTCGTGCGCCGTGCCTTGGGCGGCGACCAGGTCGACCACGCGCGGCTCGCCCATCGTCAGCGTGCCGGTCTTGTCGAAGATCACGACGTTCAGTTTCGTCGCTTCCTCAAGTGCCGATGCGTTCTTGATCAGAATGCCGTGCTTCGCGCCCAGGCCGGTGCCGACCATCACCGCCATCGGCATCGCCAGGCCCAGCGCGTCCGGGCAGGCGATCACCAGCACGGTGATGGTCAATGTCATCGCCAGCAGCAGGGTCTGGCCGATGACGAAGAACCAGACGCCGAAGGTCAGCAGTGCGACGATGATCGCCGCCCAAACCAGCCATTGCGCCGCGCGGTCGGCCAGCAGCTGCGCCGGCGCCTTCGAGTTCTGCGCTTCCTGCACCAGTTTGACGATCTGCGCGAGCGCGGTGTCGGCGCCGACCTTGGTGGCCTTGAAACGGAATGCGCCGCTCTTGTTGATCGTCGCGCCGATGACGGCATCGCCGGGCTTCTTCTTCACCGGCATCGACTCGCCGGTCAGCATCGACTCGTCGACTTGCGACTCGCCTTCGATGACCGTACCGTCGACGGCAATCTTGCCGCCGGGGCGCACGATGACGGTGTCGCCGAGCAGCACCTCCGCGGTCGCGACCTCGATTTCATTGCCATCGCGCAACACGACGGCCTTGGGTGGCGACAGGTTCAGCAGCGCCTTGACCGCCTCCGAAGCACCGGCGCGGGCGCGCATCTCCAGCCAGTGGCCGAGCAGGATGAACACCAACAGCACCGACACCGCCTCGTAGAACTGTGGGCCGGGAAACAGGAAGGTCGCGCCGACGCTATAGAGATAGCCGGCGCCGACCGACAGCAGCACCAGCGTCGACATGTTGACGACGCGGTTGCGCATCGCGCGTATCGCATCGTCGAAGAACGGCCACGCCGGCCACAGGATCGCGCCGCTGGCGAGGAAGAACAGGAACAGGTTCAGGCTCATGCCCAATGGCGGCTGGAGCGTCGGCAGGTCCATGCCCATCGGCGCGGCGAGGAAGATCGGCACGCTGAACAGCAGGCAGACGAGGAAGTGGTTGCGCATGTCGCGCACCATCGCCTGCATGTCGCCGCCGCCGTGGTGGTGCATGCCGCCGTGCTTCGTGTGCGCCGGCTCCGCGGGTGCTGCGTGACCGTGCGTCGCGTGAGCCTCACCGGTGTGCTCGTACCTGCCGTGCGCGGCATGCTCGTGCGGACCCGCGTGGTCCGCCCCCTTTGCCGCGTCATGCACACAGAGGTGGGTCGGCAGCCTCTCGCCCGCGCAGTGATGGCCGCAGGCACGGATGACCTGCGTCAGCGCGCTGGCGCTGGTGCGGGTTTGGTCGTACTGCACGGTGGCGCTGCCGCTGACCGCGTTGACGCGCGCGTCGGTGACGCCCGGCGTCAGATTCAGTTGGCGCTCGACGCCCAGGCCACTCATGGCGCCGAGCAGGCCGGAGACGTCGAGGGTGATGGTTTTCATGATGGGCTCCGTTTGGAGGGCGCATCGAGCGCCAGCAGCTCGCGCACGGCGTCGGCGATGCGCGGATGCAGGTCGATGAGGTTGGAGGGGTGGGGGATGCTGTTGCAGCTGGCGACGCGGCGGGCACCGGTGCGCAGCAGGTCGTGGTAGGCGCTGTCGGCGAAGATCGCATGCACGGCGATGCACACCGGTGCAGGCAGTCCCGCCGCCTGCAGGTGGCGCACGGCGGCGATCATCGTGCGCGCGGTTGAGACGATGTCGTCGACCAGCACCGGGCGGCGCTGGCCCCAGCGCTCGACCTGCGGGACCGAGACCTCCACGTCGCGGTCGCCATGGCGCTGCTTTTCAAGCACGACGTAAGGGCAGTGCGCAAGATTCGCGACCTGTGCGACCCACTGCTCCGATTCGGCATCGGGGCCAAGCAACAGCGGCGCTTCGACGTTGGCGGCAATCCACTGCGCGATGGCGGGCGCCGCGGCAACGACGCGCGACGGGCAGCGATAGACCTCGTCGAGTGTGTGGATGCGGTGCAGGTGCGGATCGACCGTCACCAATCCATCGAGGCAGCCCGATAGCCAGTGCGCCACGTAGCGTGCGCTGATGCCTTCGCCGTCGTTGAAGACGCGGTCCTGGCGCATGTAGGCCAGATACGGCGCGGCGAGGACGATACGCCGCGCGCCGAGGTCGCGCAGCGTCGAGGCCAGCAGGTATAGCCGTACCAGCTTGTCGTCCGGGCGGTCGAGGCTGCCGGCGATGACGACATCACGGCCCTGCACCGCGCCGTGCACGCGCAGGTAGGTTTCGCCGTCCGGAAAGCGCCGCGTTTCCAGCGTGCCGGCTTCGGCGTCGAGCCGTTGCGCCAGCGCGGCCGCGATCCCGGTCAGGTCGGCGCCGTTCAGCGGCAGGATCAACGGCGTCACGGCGCGTCTCCGATGGTCACCGGCAGCGCGGCCGCGGCGAGGAAGGCGGCGGCGTAATTCAGTTCGCCGGGGCTCTGCGCGTGCAACGTGAACAACGGCTGTCCGCGCTCGACCGAGTCGCCGAGCCGGACGTGCAGCTCCAGGCCCGCCGCGGCGGCGCCCGGCGCGCCGGCGAGTTTGGCGGCGCGCGCCAGCCGGCGGT
>JBFFJL010000254.1:0-5840 GCA_041555955.1 Nevskiaceae bacterium | reverse complement strand
GGCTTCGTCTTTCGTCGTTGCCGTCAGCGGGAGGCGAATAATAGGGCTTTTTCAGAGAACGTCAACGCTATTTTCATCCAAATCGCCTAAGTCCCTGTGACTGAAGAAATTATGGTTTCAAACAAGCCCGCCAGCCTCGCTTCCCTGCGCCAAATTAGGCTACTTAATAGCCTGATTTTGAACGCTTTGTGAGCAGACCGGGTGCCGTATGTGCGTCTGCCCTCTTTGCCGTCACTCCCCCTCAACCAGCTTGGCCCGAACAAACCGGCGACTCCCAACCTGCAGCAAGTACGTCCGCCCCGACGTCAGATGATGCTCGCGATCCTCAACCTTCTCCTGGTCAATTCGTACCGCTCGCTGTTGAATCATGCGGAGGCCCTCAGCGTTACTTGAAACAAGACCGGCTTCCTTGAGTACTCGTGCCAACGGCATGCCGTCGGGCGGGACCGCAATTGAGACTTCCGCTATGTCTGTCGGCAATGCGCCCTTGGAGAACTGAGCGATGAACGCCGCCTTGGCCGCCTCTCCCGATCCCCGGGGATGGAATCGATCGACAAGCTCAGTACCCAACTCCATTTTTACGTCGCGCGGGTTGCCCCCAGCTTCAACTCGGGCGTGTAGTCCCTGAATCTCGGACAGCGGCCGGAACGACAGCAATTCGAAATAACGCCACATCAGCGTGTCCGAAATCGACATGAGCTTGCCAAACATGTCCGCGGGCGCATCGTTGACGCCGATATAGTTGCCCAGACTTTTGGACATTTTCTGGACACCGTCCAATCCCTCAAGAATTGGCACGGTCGCGATGCACTGCGCTCGCTGTCCATAGGCATGCTGAAGATGGCGCCCGACGAGCAGATTGAATTTCTGGTCAGTCCCCCCGAGCTCTACGTCCGCTTTCAATGCAACCGAGTCATAACCCTGCAAAAGCGGATAGAGGAACTCATGCACGGCAATCGGCAAGCCACCCGCATACCGTTTGGCGAAATCGTCCCGCTCAAGCATTCGCGCAACCGTATGTTGGGCAGACAGGCGGATCAAGCCTTCAGCACCCAGCAGGTCGAGCCAGCGGCTGTTGAACTCGATCTTGGTTTTCTCCGGGTCGAGGATCTTGAAGACCTGCTCTTTGTAGGTCTGCGCATTCTCCTCAACCTGCTCGCGGGTCAGGGGCTTGCGCGTCTCGTTCTTGCCAGTCGGATCACCGATCATTCCGGTGAAATCCCCGATCAGAAAGATCGCCTCGTGGCCTGCCTCCTGAAACGCCCTCAAACGATTCAGGAGCAGGGTATGCCCAAGGTGCAAATCCTTCGCTGTGGGGTCAAACCCCGCTTTGATTCTGAGCGACCGACCGTGTTGCGCAGCTTCATTGATGCGTGTCCGAAATTCGGCCTCCGGCAAAATTTCATGGGTGCCCCGTTCGAGCTCTGAGAATTCAATGATCTGTGGCATCAGCGTATCAGTCCGGCAAGCCGAGGGTCTTCCCTCAGCTAAGTGAGATGAGGACGAATTTCCTAGTGAGATCAGCTTGCAAAGGATAGGAAACTATGTTTCCTTACACCCCAAGAAGCGTCCCAAAGTTGTCAGCACACCGAGGACGCCACGGGTGCCGGACCGCACACTTGAAGTGTGTGGCCTCAATTCGTCTTTCGGGTCAGAGAATGCAACTGGATTATAGCCCAGCCAAACCGGCTCACCGCCGGCCGGCACGTCGTTCCGTATTGGCTGCAACAATGTGTCTGGTCATGCTGACTGCTGTTGCCACACGGGAATCGGTTGCCAATCGACATAGCGCACTGAGGGACGCGAGCGTTCCCGACTCCGCACTCCCGGCGTTCTCTTCGCAGACCGAAGCCGCATTCGACGAAACCGTTCAAGGAGCGCTCGCCGACCCGCTTGAAGCCCCTCCCGCGAGCGAATGGGCCACTGTCACCGTCAAGCCGGGCCAAACCCTGTCCGATATCTTTGAGAGTCAGGATTTGGGTTTTTCAGAAGCGATGGCCGTGGTCAAGCTCGGCAAGGGCACCGAGGAGCTGAAGAAGCTGCGCGCGGGCGAGAAGCTGCTGCTGAAAAGGACCCCCGAACAGAAACTGGAAGAGTTGCGCTACGAGCTCGATGAAGCCAACGTACTCCAAGTTCGCCGAACCGATGCCGGCTTCGAGGCCATTACCTTGGCCGCTGCAATTGAACGGCGCCAGACCGCCGTTTCGGGTGTCATCGAAAATTCCCTGTTCCTGGACGGGCAACGTGCCGGCCTGTCGAACCGCCTGCTGATGCAAATGGCAGAGATGTTCGCCTATGACATCGATTTTGCACTTGACCTGCGTGCTGGAGACCGGTTCGGCGTCGTCTACGAAGAGCTTTACAAGGACGGCCAGAAGCTGCGCGACGGCGACATTCTAGCCGCCGAGTTTGTCAACCGCAGCCAAAGCCACCGCGCAGTTCGATACATGGACGCCGACGGCAACATTGCCTACTACACACCCGAAGGCAACTCGCTGCGCAAAGCGTTCATTCGAACCCCCGTCGACTTTGCTCGGGTGAGCTCCGGGTTCAATCCGCATCGTCGCCATCCGATCCTGAACACGATCCGCGCACACAAGGGCGTTGATTACGCCGCCGCCGGAGGCACTCCGATCAAGGCAACGGGCGACGGTCACGTCGAGTTCATCGGCGTGAAAGGCGGGTACGGACGCGTTATCGTCCTCAAGCACGGCTCCCAGTACACGACGCTTTACGCGCATCTGTCGCGCTATCGCAAAGGCCTGAAGACCGGCTCTGCAGTCAGACAAGGGCAGGTCATCGGCTACGTTGGCGCTTCCGGATTAGCGACGGCACCTCACTTGCACTATGAATTCCGCATCAATGGCGTTCACAAGAATCCGATGACAATTGCCCTGCCGCGCTCGAACCCGTTGCCACGCAGCGTTTCGGCCCAGTGGCGCCATGACATGGCCCCCGAGCTTGCACAGCTGGACACGATGGCCGCTTCCGCCCAGCTGGCTCAAGCCTCCGGAGACACCGCAACGTCACGCTAGCGCCGCTGCGCTGACAGGGCGGCTGGCATGCGCCGCGAGCAGGTCCAACGCTGCATAGGACTCATGTCCGGCACCAGCATGGATGCCGTGGACGCGGCGTTGTGCCGCTTCGACTCATCGGGCTCATTGCTAGATGTCGAGTCCACCTGCTGCCTGGAATACGGATCAGCGCTGCGCACCGCATTGCTGCAGATTCAAATTGACCCCGATCACCTGCTGAGCCTGAGGACGATCGCAGATCTCGACCAGCAGATCGCCGGCGTTTTTGCCGAATGCGCCTCAACGCTGATCAAGCAATGCTCACTGAACCCAAGCGACATTCTGGTCATTGGATCGCACGGTCAGACTGTTTTCCATGACGCGACGGGTCTCGGCAACAGCCTGCAACTGGGCAACCCGAACTTGATCGCTGCGCGTTGCGGCGTACCCGTCGTCGCTGATTTCCGTCGTGCCGACATGGCCTCCGGCGGACATGGCGCCCCGCTGGTTCCAGCATTTCACCTGGATCAATTCGGGGCCCACGCTCCGTGTGCCGTTCTCAATATCGGCGGAATTGCGAATCTGACATTGCTGGATGGCCAGTCTGCCACTGGCTTCGACACCGGCCCTGGCAATGGCCTGATGGATGAATGGATCCAGCTTCAACGCGCAGAGCCCTTCGACCGAGACGGTGACTGGGCCGTTCAGGGACAAATCGTCGCGGCGCTGGTTTCAGCGTGCCTGGACGACCCCTACTTTCACGCAGCACCGCCCAAGAGCACAGGGCGCGATCTGTTCAATCTAGCCTGGTTACGGCGGCGGTTCCCTGAACTTGATCAGATATCCACTGTCGACGTGCAACGCAGCCTCTGCGAAGTCACCGTGCGCAGCATCAGCGACAGCCTGCGCTCAATGGCGCCCAACCTCCGCCAGATCTACGTCTGCGGCGGAGGGTCAGCAAACAAGCTACTGCTTCAACGCTTACGTTCGGTCTTACCTGGAACCCGTATAGAAACGACGCAAGCCGCAGGCCTGGATCCACTATGGGTCGAGGCCTGCGCTTTCGCATGGCTGGCGTGGCGCACGATGCACCAGCGCGCAGGCAATCTGATGAGTGTCACAGGAGCACGCCGCGAGGTTGTGCTTGGCGGCATCTTCCGACCCTAAGCCCGAATCTTTACACCGAGAACGAGTTGCCGCACCCGCAGCTTGTCGTGGCATTCGGATTGCGAATGACGAATTGCGCGCCCTCGATGCTTTCCTTGTAATCGATCTCGGCGCCAATGAGGTACTGCACGCTCATCGGATCCACCAGAAGCGTGACACCGTTCTTGACGATCAACGTGTCACCCTCTTCGGACTGTTTCTCGAATTTGAAGCCGTACTGAAAGCCCGAGCACCCACCGCCGGTGACGAAGACGCGCAGCATCTGCTCCGGATCGTCTTCCTCGCGCAACAGCGCGCTCACCTTCTCGGCAGCCGCTGCCGAAAAAATCACAGGCACTTCGGTTTCTGTAGTCGTCTCGGACATGACTATCTTCAGCCGCCAATCACGGTGCTTTTGACTCGGCGAGCCTCGCTGAGTTCATCAGGCGTCGCGCCATCCATTGATCGCCCCGCCAACGCAGAGAATCCGTCTGCCGCCGCGCCCGTACCATCGTCGTGGACCAGCTGGCCATTGACCTGCGCGCCGCCCTCCATCTCGATGATGCGATAAAACACGTTGCCAGTAACCCGTGCTTTTGCTGAGAGCGTGATCTTCGTCGACGCGTGGACGTCACCTACCACGCTGCCGTTCAGCACGATGCTCGGGACACGCACATCTCCCTCGATGGCGCCACTGTCGCTGACCGATAGTGCCGATGCCTTGTCACTTGCGGCAATGACCTTGCCCTTGACCTTGCCATCGATGTGCAGGCCGCCACTGAAATGGACATCGCCCAATATTTCGGTCTGACGCCCAACCAGCGTGTCTACCGTGGTTGATGTGCTGGTGTTCTTGCTGGATTTGTTGCCGCCCAACATCGCTATCCTCCTGTACCGCCGGTCAGGCGATCCCAGTCGTAGGATTCCTCGACGTTCGGCGCACCGCTCTCGTCAGGAACCAGGGTCACTTCGATACGAGTCGGCTTGAAACCGCCTGGGAGTTGGAATTCGCCCGCGAATTCCTCGAAGTACTTTAACGAAAATAGCAGATTTCGGGCGGAATCGTCGGCAATAAGATCGTTCAGCGGATAGCGCGCTTCACCCTTGCTGCCGTGACCGACCAGATTGACCTGAATGCGGCCTGCCACCCGTTGCTCATGCTTGACCGACTGAATCAGCACCAGATCAAAGCGGTACAGCCCGGGCTGCGCCCCGGCCGCCAGCTTGAACTCGTAAATGCGGACCCCCGCACGCGATTGTTCCGGCTCGACAATTCCGCGATAAAAGGCGAGCTGCTCACGCAGCTCGGACGCCTCGGCTTGCGCCTGCGTCATCGAGTCGCGAACTGCCGTACATGCCTGGGTATCGATGTTCTGTGATTGCTGGATGTACACGGCCTGTTGCTCCAGCTCTGACACGCGCTCACGCGCCGCACGCAGATCCCGGGTAAGCCTGCGGCGCTCTTCCCGCAACTGCTCGACCTCCAGCTTCGCGCGCTCGAAGTCACTGACAGTCGACGCACGCGTATAGCTGTACAGTGCCCAAGCTGCCACCGCGATCAGACAGGAGCCGCCGCCAATGATCCAGGCGCGCAGCCAGGGTCGGTGACGGGTAACGACAATCCTTGGCTGCATCGCAGCGCGCCTTACGGCGCCAGTGGCGGAGCGTCGAGGCCGGAGC
>JBFFJL010000253.1:0-5894 GCA_041555955.1 Nevskiaceae bacterium | reverse complement strand
GCGACGCTCGATATCGCCAAGGCCGATCTGTTTAACTACATCGAGCGATTCCACAACCCCAGAATGCGGCGTAGAGTCGCCAAGCAGGATCAGAAGTTTTCAGCTCTTTCCAACCCGTCCGAGATCACGGGGTAGAACCCCAGCGGGTGGTCGTAGCGCTTGCACTGGTAGTTATCCCACGCGGCGGCAAACAACTGGGCGGTCGCGAAGCAAATCACGTCCAAGCCCTTGTCGCCAGCGCCGCCGCTCCTGGCAACCTTGAAGTAATCGACCTTCAGCGACGAGGCCCATTCCTCGACGAACGTCTCCCACTGGTCGGGGGAAAAGATGCTCACTCGAAGGGGCTTGGGAATGGGAGCGCCGTTGGCGACATGGCCCGATGGGAAAGCACCCGTCGCGAGCGGCGGATTCACGTCCGCCAGTTCGTCGTTGATTGCCAAGCTTCCCCCCAGTCGCCAGTAGCAATGCGGGAAAGGTAACGTGACGGACTACCGAGCGCTAGTTGCCGTAACCAGTCCTTGCATGCGGGTCGCGACAGTCCGCTTCACGCGCCGGCAACTCGGCCGAAACCTGCGGACGACCGCTTCGGTCGAGCGCTGGGGAGCCCGGTTTAGCAGGTGTCCGGTGGTGGAGTTTGATCCGACCACGGCTGGCGGAATCTGAGTTGGCCAACCGGGCCTTCGAAGCTGGCCAGCCGACATTCACGTCATTGAATGTGTGGCCCGCGTTTTGTCCCCAGAGACTGCAATCTACTGGCCCGAGGGATTCGGTCATTCGACGCCCGGTCGATATTCAACTGTCCCAATGCTGGCCCAATACTGTCCCACCGCTGTCCCTGGCCATAACGAAGGGTTTTGAGACAAAGCGGAGAATCGGTCACTTGAAGAGATTCGTCGGCTCCGCCAGAAAGCAGAAAGCCCAACCGCGACATCGCTCGATTGGGCTCTAACTTCTTGATTTTGGCGCGCCCGGCAGGATTCGAACCTGCGACCCTTGGTTTCGGAAACCAATACTCTATCCAGCTGAGCTACGGGCGCTTCGACCTCTTCTCTACTTCAAAAACCCACCTACGACTCGTTCCTTCGGAAGCCGGTACTCTATCCAGCTGAGCTACGGACGCATTGACCCTAGTTTTACCACTTGAAACGCCCGATGCTTCGGAAACCAATGCTCCATCCAGCTGAGCTACGGGCGCGTGGGGCGCTCATTCTAGTGAAGTCAGTCACGCTTGTCGTGCATAACCGGTGCGGTTACCGCCCCGACCGCCAGACTATTCGAACCAGAGCTGGACGCGGTTGCGGCCTTCGCGCTTGGCTTGGTACAGCGCTGCATCGGCCTGACGCAGCAGTTCGGCAAAGTCCCGCGTGGTGGAACGCATCGCCGCCACGCCGATGCTGACGGTGACGCCGATGTCACGACCACCGCTGGTCGGCACCCGGATTTCACCGATCGCTCGCCGCAGGCGTTGCGCCATTTCCGCAGCCGGCTGCTTGTTTGCGCGCGGGAGCACCACCGCGAATTCCTCACCGCCCAGTCGGCCGATGCTATCGATCTTGCGGCTGTTCTCAACGCAGGCTTTGGACACGGCGATCAGCGTGCGGTCACCAATCTCATGTCCGTAGTTGTCATTGATCCGCTTGAAATGATCAATGTCGAGCAACAGCACTGACAGGGGTTCCGCGAAACGCCGGGCTCGCTCCAACTCATTTTCCGCCGTTTCGAGCAAATGCCCGCGCGAGCTGATGCCGGTGAGCGCATCCCGGGTCGCGCGATGATATAGCTGCTGCTCGCGCTGACGCGCTTCGGTGACATCCTGGAACACTTCAACGAAACCCAGCAGCTCACCATTCTCGCTGCGCACCTGATCCATTGTCGTCTGTGCAAGGAATACGGTCCCGTCACTGCGAACACGACGCTGCTCGTCACTGCAGCGCTGGTTTGCGCGGACGAACTCCAGCGTCCGCCGTGGAATGCCTTCCGCAATCGAAACCGTCGGAAACAGTTGGTCAAATGGCTGACCCACCGCTTGATCACGACGCAGCCCGGTAATCGACTCGGCGCCCATATTCCAGCTTCGAATGATGCCGCGCCGATCGATCAGGTGAATGCCGTAAGCCGAGATGCTGGACACCATCTCGGAATAGCGCTCCGGCGTACGTTGCAGCAGCTGGGTGTGCTGTTGCGGCCAAAAAGCCGATGGGGCGTCCGCAACCGAGCCGCGATACGGCGGCAGATGGTCGAATCCTTGATCCCAGGCGGATGTCATGCCCACATTCTACGCCGCGAAACCGTCATTCCCTCAAGCTGAGTCCGAGTGACGCGGCGTCAGATATTTCCCAGCCGCCCGATGGATCCACGCCGCGCTGGCCCGCGGCGCTCCACCATAAAATTTGCGCCCTCCTGCGAATCCCTGTGCCTGGCGGGCGCAGCCCCTCCCGCACCGCCGCAGGTCGCCTCGCCGACACGGCGTTTCCCCAATCCAACCGCTACACTGGCCGCCCTTTTTCTCAGGATCGGCCATGCGTCAAGGCCTGTTCGCGGCTGCTGGCGCCTACCTGCTGTGGGGACTGTTTCCGATCTACTGGAAACTGCTACAGCACCTCCCGGCTCTGCAAATCATGGCGCACCGCATCGTCTGGTGCGCGCTCTTCGTCGGCGCCTGGCTCAGTCTGCGCGGCGGCTGGTCCTGGCTGCGCGCGCTGTCGCCCAAACTGATCGGCATGCTGGCTGCGAGCGCCTTGCTGGTTTCGATCAACTGGTGGCTGTATATCTGGGCCGTCAACGCCGGGTTCATCGTTGAAACCAGCCTTGGCTATTTCATCAATCCGCTGGTCAGCGTGCTGCTCGGCGTCGTTGTGCTCCATGAACGCCTCAATCGGGTGCAGTGGGTGGCGGTGACCATCGCCGGCCTGGGGGTGCTGTGGCTGACGCTGCAAGCCGGTCATCCGCCGTGGATCGCGCTGGCGTTGGCACTTTCGTTTGGCGGTTACGGACTGATCCGCAAACTCGCGGTGGTGCCGGCCGTGCAGGGGCTGATGATTGAAAGTGGTCTGCTGTTCTTGCCGGCCCTGTCGATTCTGCTGTGGCAGGAAGCCCACGGCAGGGGCGGCTTTGGCCATATCGATGCGCGCACGGACACGCTGCTGGTGCTCGGGGGCCTGGTCACGGCGCTGCCGCTGATTCTGTTTGCCATCGGCGCGCGCCGCATTCCGCTGTCGATTGTCGGCATCCTGCAGTATCTGGCGCCGACGCTGCAGTTGCTGTGTGGGATCTGGCTTTTTCACGAGCCGTTTTCATCGATACAGGCGATCGGCTTCGGCTGTATCTGGAGCGCGCTGGGTCTGTACGCTGTCGATGGCCTGCTGCGCAGCCGGCGGCGCCCGCCTGCAGCGCTTCTGCAGCAAGGCTAGAATCGCTACCCGATCATTCGGGCGCCGCCGCCTTCGGTAGCGCCACTTTCGATATTTCAGGAGTCAATGGATGCGCAGCCCAGATGCCGCACGCTTCGAGGATGAGGACGAGCGCGAACCGAAAGCCGAGGAGGCCGCGGCACGCAGTCGCGGACTCGAGGAACGCCTGTTCAAGGCCCGTACGATCCTGATCTACGGGGGCATCAATCAGAAGCTGGCCGAAGCGGTCACCGCGCGACTGCTGGCGCTGGACGCCGATTCCAACGAGCGCATCCGCATCTTCATCAACAGCCAGGGCGGTCACGTCGAATCGGGCGACACGATTTACGACATGATCAAGTTTGTGAAGTCCGAGGTGCAAATCATCGGCACCGGCTGGGTCGCCAGCGCTGGCTCGCTGATTTATTCGGCCGCCAAGCCGGAAAACCGCATCAGCCTGCAGAACACGCGCTTTCTGCTGCATCAGCCGTCCGGCGGTGCCGGTGGCACGGCATCGGACATCGCGATTCACGCCAAGGAAATCGTGCGCATGCGTCAGCGACTCAACGAGATCTACGCACGTGAAACAGGGCAGCCGGTCGAGCGCATCACGCGCGACACCGAACGCGACTACTGGATGTCCGCCGAAGAAGCGAAGGACTACGGTCTGGTCGGCCGCATCGTCAGCAGCGCCGCCGATCTCGACTGAAAATCCGGCGTGGCTCAGACCACGCGATCCAGCAGACGCTGTAATGCGCCGCGGTTCTGATCGACCGCGGCGCGCCCTGCATCCCCCATTCGCTGACGTTGCGCAGGGTCGCTCAACAAGCGTTTGAGCTGCGACGCCAACGTTTCAGCGTCGATCGCCAGGCCTGCCCCGGCTTCAAGCAGCAGATCGCGCGCAGCGACAAAGTTGTGCATATACGGACCGAACAGCACGGGCTGCCCCAGTGCCGCAGGTTCCAGCACATTGTGTCCGCCGACTGCAACCAGCGAGCCCCCTACGAAAGCCACATCGCTGGCGGCAAAGTACGCAAACATCTCGCCCATGCTGTCGCCCAGCAGCACCGCCGCCGCGTCGGGCGGCGGCGGCAACGCGTCCAGATCCAGTTGACTGCGTCGCGTCAGACCCAGACCGCTGCTCTCGACCAGACGCCCCACGGCATCAAAGCGCTGGGGATGGCGTGGCACCAGAATCAGCAGCGCGTCGGGCAATGCCTCGCGCAGCTGGCGGTGTGCCTGCAACACCAGCGCATCCTCACCCTCATGGGTGCTGGCGGCGATCCACACCGGACGCTGCCGACCGATCCACTCGCGCAGCATCGCGCCGACCCGAAGCTGAGCCTCCGGGATCGTCTGATCGAATTTCAGATTGCCGATCGCCTCGACCCGCTGCGCCGGGGCCCCCAGCGCCCGGAATCGCTCGGCGTCCGCTGCGCTCTGCGCGGCGATCAGACTGCAGTCACTCAAGGTTGCGCGGGCGAATCCGCGCACGCGGCCATAGCCGCGGAACGAGCGCGGTGACAGCCGCGCATTGGCAATCGTCAGCGCCACCCCGCTGCGGTGCAGCGCGCGAAACAGGTTCGGCCACAGCTCGGTTTCCATGATGATCACTCGCCGGGGCCGAACCCGGCGCAGAAAGCGCGCCACCACATGCGGCAGGTCATAGGGCGCATAGCTGTGCAGTACGGTGTTGCCCAGCGCCTCGATCACCCGCGTCGAACCGGTCGGGGTGGTGGTCGTGACCCAGACGCGTCGTTCTCCGTATCGCGCTACCAGCGCGCGGATCAGCGGCAGCGCAGCCAGCGACTCCCCCACCGAAACCGCGTGGACCCACACCGCGACCGGCTCGGCCGGCGTCGGCACGTAGCCAAAGCGCTCGGCCATGCGCAGGCGGTAGTCGCGCAGCTCGCGCGAACGCCACAGCAGTCGCAATACGACCAACGGAGTCAGCAGGTACAACAACACGGAATAGAGTGCGCGCATCGCAACAGGGTAGCGGGCGTACCGCGCCGGCTACAATTCACCCATGTCCGCTCCGCACTTTCATGCCGCCCTGCTGCACCCGCGCCATTGGCCCACCTGGGCGGGTGTCGGATTGGTCTGGCTGATCAGCTGGTTGCCGATCGCCCTGCAGATGTTTCTGGGTGAGCGCGTCGGCTGGCTCGCCGGGCGCCTGCTCAAGCGGCGGCGCGATGTGGTGCGGATCAACCTGGGCCTCGCTTTCCCGCAGCTGGACCCGAAGCAACGCGAACGCAGGGTCGACGAACACTTCCGTGCGCTCGGCGCCGGCGTGTTTGAAACCGCGCTGGCGTGGTTCGCGCCGGACTGGCGCTTGCGCGATCGCGGCGAAGTGATTGGCCTGGAACATCTGGACGCCGCGATGGCGGATGGCTCCGGGGTCCTGCTGCTGACCGGACACTTCACCACGCTGGAAATCGGCGCGCGTTTCCTGTGCCTGGCCGGGCGCCCGTTTCACGCGATGTACCGGCCCTATAACAATGC
>JBFFJL010000252.1:0-5908 GCA_041555955.1 Nevskiaceae bacterium | reverse complement strand
GCTATCGGTGGAGAGGGACGAGCTGAATGCGCGGCTGGAGGAGGCGCGAGCCGAGGCAGCGGAAGCCCGTGCCCGGAGTCCGCAAGTTCTGTCACGAATCGAGCGCAGGTCGTCATGGTGGCAGCGCCTGTGGCAGCTGTTGCGATCCGATCGGGGCCAGTAACCAGGCTCGCAGACTCGCACAATCACCTTAAACAGAAAAGGCAGCGTGAGTCCCAATCCGCAGATCGATCCAGGGCAGAATCGATGCCGATGTCCGCAACGCGCCCGTGAATCTGCCGGAACCCGCATCTACCGGGATGCGTCGAGCTCAAACGAGATGTGGAGCCTGGGGGTCTGTCCCCGTGAGGTGCGGTTGCAATGCGGCCGCGCCTGCCGACTGTTTGTCGCAACAAAAACCTTGCTGCGCACTCGACGCGCATTCACGGAAGCCTTGCGATGCTTGATTGCCTTTTTCATGTCGCCACTTTGGCGATCCAGCGTCGATCAGGGGCGATTCGCAAGCTTGCGTTGTCCGTCATGCGCTTTCACGTATGCAAAGATGGCTGCACGAGATTTCCGGGTGCAGATGTAGTCCATTGCTGACTTCTGACATTGCAATGATGTTTGTTCGGATATGGGCTTCCATCATCGGCATGTTTTTATTTATTGTCCGACCTGAGGGATCGTCGGGCACTGACATAAGAAAAAAGCTAGGGGGGGGTATGCCGGCAGTCGAAATCCTTACCGCGCGGGCGTTTGCGCCCAAGATGCCTATTGCTCTGGGCCAGTTGCTGCTGCACTGCGATTCTCCAATCGGCATGCGCGCGCGAGCCGGAGCCAATCTGATGACCTCGCTGCGGGGGCTGTTGCTGCGACATATCGTGCGTAACACCTGCCTATCCGCGGGCCACTGTTCGGGGAGCGCACCGCTGGTCTGTCGACAACCCGCGAGCTGTGCAGCTCAATGGCTGCTGTCCCCGCATTCGGAATATCAGCGGCGCGATCATGCCCAACCGGTGGTTCTGCATGCCGACCTCTGCGATGCCCGGACGATCGCGCTACGCGTCGTGATCTTCGGAAAGCGGGCGATTTCCCAGCAGACTGCGATCTGGTCGGCCATTGCTCAGGCCGGGACAGCCGGCCTCATCGACGGATCGGCGCGCCTTCGATGGACTGTTCAAGCCGGCCCTGTGCGTCTGATCTCGGCTGCGGAATGGGCAGATGGTCCGGTGCCCGCGCGGCTATGGGCCAATGTGTTCGGCCTGACCGGCAGCCACGGCGGCTCCTTTGCGCGCCAGCTTGCCAACATGGCCCACGACATGACCCAGTTTGCGCTGACCGATGCCGGGCTCGATGCCGATCTGGGCAAGCCCGGCTCTGATCAGCGGTCGGACGAGGCACGGCAGTTCGTGCTCGATGCCATGTCACAGATTTCGCAGCAATGGCACGAAGCTCAGATCGATCAACTGGGTGCCCGGTTCTCGCGCAGCAACCGCGGCTACTTCGATCTCAGCGGAGTCAGCGGATTGATCGAGCTTGATGGGAATCTCGACGCCGTGGCGCCGTGGTTGTCTCTCAGCACGCTCTGGGGGCTCGGGGGGCGCAAGAGCTTCGGGATGGGGCGTGTGCATTACCTCAACGACGACGGTTGCAGCTGGCCCCGCGAGGATGAATCGCGTTCTGCGCCGCCACCCGAGCAAATCAGGAGAGTGTCATGACGCGGCCGGAATCCGAAACACGGGACTACTACTGCTATGTCTGCGAAGCGGGCGGCATCCAGTCCTATCTCCTCAGCTCGGGACGCCTGCGTGACATCGTCGGGGGCAGTGAAACGCTGGAAATGCTCTGGAATGATTTGTGTGAAGAAACCGTTGCCGCAGCAGACCTTCAGAACGAGATCCAGTTTGCTCGCAGATCCGGCGGGGCGTTTTACGCGTTGTCCACCCAGCGCGAAGTACTGGACACCTTTCAATCCTTGTTCTCGCTTGCGGCGGCTCAGTTTGCGCCGGGTTTGAGTCTCGAAGCCGGGCGGGGGCGCGGTGCGACGCCATATCAATCGTATGAGGCCGCGATGCGCGATGCCAAGGCCAGCCGCAGTGCCCGGTCGGCTGATCTCCCGGTGGCCGGTCCTTTTGTGCGTCGCGATCCACGCACAGGTCTGCCGGCTGCAAGTGAGCTGAGACTCCCCGGCGGACGAGAAGATGTTGACCTTCCAACCCTGCGTTTTAGTTTCGCGCAACGCGGCGCTGCCCTGCATGGACGCTCACAACGCAAGACACTAACAGGCAAGTTTTCCGGCGATGGAGACATCAGCTGGCCGGTCAATTTGAGCCCGGACGAGGGCAGCTCTGCAGAAGGTGCGTTTCCCTTCTCCGGTGAGAAACGGACCATCGGACTGGTGTATATCGATGGCAGCGGAATGGCCAGCGTTTCAAAAGTGGTCAGGGAACACATCCGCACGCTCGAAAGCGGTGGAAAACTCGATGCCTTCGTGAGGGTATTCGGCCAGTTCTCGCAGGCCATCACTGAAGCTACGGAGCGCGCCGCGTTCGATGCGACGCAAGCCGTACTGCTGCCCAACAGTGATCGCATAGTGCCTGCGCGTCCGATCGTCCTTGGCGGAGACGATCTTTCCATTATCGTGCGTGCCGACCTGGCACTGGACTTCGCACGACACTACCTGCGCGCGTTTGAGCGGACCAGCGAAAAAGCATTGAGACAAATCGGGCAGGACTTCGACATTAAGAATCTGCCACGTCGCCTCACGGCGGCCGCGGGTATCGTCTATGCCCGCAGTAGCCAGCCTTACTTCCGGCTGCATGCACTCGCCGAAGAGGTCGGCGACTACGCCAAGCGAGTTGCAAAGCGATGGATGAAGACTCGCGAGCGGCAGGAAGTTCCATCGGTGATTGCATGGCATCGCGTGACGACAGCCCTGTTTGGCGACTACGGCGACATCCTCGAACAGGAACTGACCGCGCGATCCGGAGAGCCCGTGCGCCTGAGTCTCGTGGCCTATTCGATAGACCGGCTGGACGGACTGCCATGTCTGGACGACTTGATGTCATTGGTCGCGCAGCTATCCCCGGACCTGGAAGCCAGCCGAGGGCCGATGCGTGGCCTGGTTACCGCGCTGTCGCGGGACGATGCGGACGCCAGACGGCGATATCGACGCTGGCGCGAGGTACAGACCAAGGCAAATCCGGCCGCTGTGCGCGAGTTCGACAACCTGCTGCGCAAGCTGGTGGGCGAGCTGGATCCAGATGTGGACCTGCCATGTGGCAGGAGCCTTGGAGAATTCCGCTTGTCGCCGCTGGCTGATGTGATGGCGTTGCTGTCGGCCGGCAGGCCGGAACCGAAGGCCGAAGCCGTGGAGGGAGCATCCACATGAACCTGCATCTCGATCTGATGCACTACTGGCACGCAGGTACCGGCGTGGGACGCGGGGGGCATCTGGATGCGGTGGTTCGGCGCGATGCGCTGGGTCTGCCTTACGTTCCCGGCAGAACACTCAAGGGTCTGTTGCGGGATGCGGTCCGCACGGCGCATGCGTTCGGCTGGTATGGCGATGCAGACGATCCGGAGGTGCTGCTGTTTGGAAGCGATTCGCGCACGCCGTCCACTGACGGAAGCACGCCCGGACTGCTGCGCGTCAGCGATGCACATCTGCCTTCTCCCTTGAAAGATGCAATGAAAATGATGGCGCCGGATCAGCGCGTGACGATTGTTGCCGGACTTTACCGGGAGATGTTTAGCACTGCGGTCGACATGGACAGCGGTACAGCACGCCCGAAATCGTTGCGGGGCATCGAAGTTGCCGTGCCATGCCAGCTCGTGGCCGATATCGAGTGGCTGGACGATGCGAGCGAAGTGCGGTCAATGCAGACGTTACGTGTTGCTTTGCCATTGTTGCGTGCCGTCGGCAGTCACCGAAACCGAGGCTATGGGCGCATGCGCGTTGAACTGGAGGGCGCAGAATGACCCGTATTGCACTCGACATAGAACTGCTCGAAGACGTTGTGCTCCCCATGCACGCAGCGAGCAGCGGCGCCCAGTCCACACTGGATACGATTCCTGGCGCCGTGCTGCTGGGCGTTGCCGCACGCAAGCTCTATGCGCAACTGGCTCCGGCGGAAGCGTTCACCTTGTTTCATAGCGGTGCGATTTCCTTTGGCACGGCGTTGCCCCTGCACGGCGCTGAGGTTGCCTGGCCAATGCCGCGATGCTGGGATCATCAGAAGGATGCGGAAGACTGGCGGCTTGATTCAGAGCCCGCTCGCCTGAATGCCGACAGGATTTACAGTCGGCTTCACGAAATCCCTGAAAACTTGCAGACCAAGGCCCTGCGCGAGCATTACGTTACTGAAAGCGGTGTGCATGTGAAGGTCCGCCGAACACTACGCCTGCGCACCGCAATCAATCCCGAAACGGGACTCGCGGCTGATGCACAACTTTTCGGCTACGAGGCCATTGAAGCGGGGCAACGGTTTCGCGCCGTTCTGTCCGCGAGTGCACCGCAACATGCGGCCCTGCTGGAAATGGCGGCTGTGGCTCTCTGCGGCATCGCCTATCTGGGGCGCTCACGCTCGGCTGAGCACGGGCGCGTTCAGATCTGTCGGGTTGATGAGCAACCCTGGCCACGCACGGGTAAGGACAGCCAACGTCTGCACTTGTGGCTTTTGTCCGATCTTTGTCTGATCGATGATGTTCACGGCCAGCCGACACTGATGCCCGATGCGCAGGCGCTCGGGCTTTCTGGCGGCGAGTTGCTTTCTTCGCATTCATTTATTGGAGTGCGCCGCTATTCCGCATGGAACGCCAAGCGCAATGGCCGCGACAGCGAACGCTATGTGATTCGCGGCGGCAGCGTGCTGTGTCTGGATCACGTGCCGACGCTGGACGAGATGACACTTACGCGCCTGCGCCACGGCATTGGTCTGCATCGGGAGCATGGACTGGGACGAATCGCGGTCCAGCCTGCGTTGCTGGACGCGGGGCACCCGCAGTTCGCGGCGCCGGCGTCCGAGCCGGCGCAAGCTGCCACCGTCCCAGACTCCATGTCCGAATATGAGCAGGGGCTGCTTGCGTGGTTGAGTGCAGTCGACGATGCCGAGCGGAGTGGACGAAAAGCAGAGGCCGATGCGGTTGCACTTTTCCGGAAATGGCGGAAGCAGCTCGACAAGGCGAGTTATTTCGCAGCGGGCACACAGCCAGTGGGTCCATCCAGTTCGCAGTGGGGGGGCGTGCGCGACATTGCGAGTCAGTATGACGGTGTAGGTTTGCGCCGGGCTTTGTTCGAAGGCGACGGAGCGGCCTGCAAGCCCACCGCGCGCGGCTGGGGCGATACCACCGACGGCAATCGCTCGACCGAAAGCAGCACGCTTTCCGCGTGGTTCCGGAAAGCCCTGGGCGAAGCGCCCGATGCGCGCATGGTGTCTGCATTCGTACGCGAGGCTCAGCGTTTCGCACATAAGGATGGTCATCCGGAGGCGATGTCATGAATCTGACAGAACGTACGCATTTCTGCCTCGCCCGCCTCGTCCTGGAACTGGCGACGCCGCTTTCAATCGCTACCGGACAACACGACGGTTTGCTCGATACCGCATTGGTGCGGGATGCCAACGGTTTGCCGATGATTCCGGGACCCTCACTCGCGGGTGTCTTGCGAAGCCTTCATCAGCGTCTGCATCCTGATCTGGATGATGGCCTGACCTGCGAGCCTTCGCGCGTTGAAGTGTCCCATGGCGTCCTGATGGACAGTACCGGACAGCCGGTTGAGGGGCTGCTGCTCGGCGCGGCCCGCGATCGTCTGCAGCGCGATCCGCTGCTGCGCCGTGCCGCATCGGTCGATGCCGCTGTAGTTCGAGATCGCGTGCGAATCGCAGCAAGTGGAGCCGCCGCGGACCAGGGATTGTTCGATCGCGTG
>JBFFJL010000251.1:0-5937 GCA_041555955.1 Nevskiaceae bacterium | reverse complement strand
TGCCGATCGGCTCGGGGATGGGGGCCTCGGATACGTCGAACGCGTCCAGAAACGGTCCGTCGGTTACCAGGCGATGGTACGGCGAGCGGTTCCCGACAACGGGCACCGGCACTGGATCGTACTGGGCGATGGTCGGCGGTAGGGTGCCGAAGACACGTGCGAGCGACTGGCGGATCGATCTGTAGGGATCGCGTGTTTCGCCCCGGTAGTCTTCGGGATACCAGCTCTCTTCGTCGTACCGGGCGTAATTGAAGTCGCCCGTCAGTACCATCGGCAAGTCCGGGTCGATATCGACGCCGTCATTGGCGTAGACGGGATCGCCCTCGGCGTAGCCGGCGAACTGGTCGGCAGAGCGGTATTGGGCGTCCTGGTTCTTGTGGTCCAGATGCGTGTTCACATGGGTGAACTCGGCGCCCGTAGCCTTGTCAAGGAATTGCGCCCAGGTTGCCATGCGCGGCGTGTACTGGTTGCCGTAACCGAACGAGCCTGGCGTGCTGGGTGCGGGGCTCAGCCAGAACGATCCGCCGGTGATCAGTTCCAGCCGCTCGGGGTTGTAGAAGATTCCCGAGTGCTCGTCGTTAGGATCATCGCTGGAGCGCGAGCGGCCGATGTATTCAAAGCCAGGAAGCATTGCATGGATGTCCTCGTGTTGGCGGAAGCCGTCCTGTTCGGCGACCATCTCCTGCACGCCGAGGATGTCGATGTCGGATGCGGCGAGCAGCTCCGCCATGTCCGACCGCCGCACTGCCCAGTTCTCGTAACCGTCCGCGTCGCTGGCGTACCTGACGTTCCAGGTCATCACGCGCAGCGCTTTGGCATTGCCGGGTCGGGTGGCTGCGACCAGCCCTGATGCGGGTATTGACGCTTCTGGTGGCGCGACTGGATCGCTGCCGGTGCATCCGGACAGGAGCGTGGAATAGATGATGATGGCAATGGCAGCCGGACGGGCTGACGCAGTGAAAGACATGCTTGGAGAGAGATATCGTTATTGTCCGGCTACCGTAGCCCATGCAAATGAAAGCACAGTGACCGGGGCAAACGCTGACGGACTCGATCGCCACCGGATGACATTCGCTCCAGTGGACAGCGACCTGTTTTACGCGGGTGTTGAAACCGTGAGCGTGGTGCGAGCAGCGAGGTCAGAATGACGTGACGTGGGGGATGCTTTCGATCAACGTTGGCTGAGTTCAAACGTCTGGAGCAATAGGGGGAAGCGGGTGAAAATCAAGAATCTTTTGATCAAGCGCTCGGTGCAGTCCGTGCTTGCGGTGTCCGCGTGGATGGCCCGTCAGGAGCGCCTGAATGCGATGACCGAAGCGTTCATGAACGCTTTGGCACGCGCAATGATCCGGTCCAAGCGCATTCGTGAAGTCGACACACTCGAAGCACTGGGCGCGCAGTGGCAGCGCGGGTTTCCGTCCGCCAAGCAGGTGCCGATCACGGCCGTCACCGCGGATACAGTGTTTGCCGAGATTCATACGCAGTGTCCGCTGCGCGGCACGGGGGATGTCGGCGCGTGTTACCGGATGATGCAGTTTGATCGCGAGGTCGTGAAAAAGGCGGGCGGGCAGTTTGTGGTGCTGTCGTCCCAGGCCACGCCCGGCAACACGGCCTGTCGGGTGGCGATGCGCCGGCAGGGCGCTGATGTCAGTGATCTGGTGCCTGCGCATCAGCAATAGAAGGGCGGCGGACATTTTCTGTCGCCGACGCGCAGACATCCGCGTGCGTTTCTGCTTCGAGCCTCTGTAGAAACGCTCTGAATTTTCTAAACTCGCGTCAGATGCATTCGGGACTGGATCGCAATGACTCAGGTGAACAAGACCTCTCGGTTCCAGGCAACACTGCAGCGCCCGCGACAGGCGGACGGCGAGTCAGCCTGGGCCTTCGTCGTTCTGCCCAAGGCGGTGAGTGAGACGCTACCGCGGCGAGGGCGGACCAGCATTGATGGCGTGCTGAATGGCCACCGCTTCACGGCCACGCTGGAACCGGATGGACAGTTGAGCCATTGGTTGCGGGTCGATGCCGCGTTGCAGGCCGCAGCAGGCGTGGCAGTGGGTGACGTCGTCACGCTGCAGATCGAGCCGGTGGCAAACGAGCCGGAGCCTGCATTGCCTTCTGATCTGGAAGACGCCTTGGCCGCGGCGCCGGCGGCGCGCAGCGTATGGGATGCAACCACCACGATCGCGCGCGTGGACTGGATCCATTGGGTGACCTCCGCCAAACAGGCCAAGACCCGAGTAAAGCGGATCAGGGATGCCTGCGACATGCTGGCCTCGGGGAAGAAGCGGGTCTGCTGCTTCGACCCGTCCGGCTATTACAGCAAGGCGCTTCGTGCGCCGGAGGCGGCGGACTGATTTTGTTGCTTTGCCGCCGAGTACGCAGGCAGCAGATGAAATCTGATGTACTGCCCGGTGCCGCTCGCGCAAAGCGGGCGGTTGTCGCAAGCCGAGCGTAGATCGCAGCCGCCAGCGACTCCTCGGATCTTTATCGTTAACCCGATTTCTTGCGATCGCGCGTGGGCCGGGCGGTCGGCGTGCCGGCCTTTTCGCCGCGCGCGCCCAGCCTCCCGCTCGCGGCGGCACGCAGCAGACGCTGGAAGGTCGGGCATTCGCTATGGTTGGGTGCGGGGCATTTGGCGGCATGGCGCAGGCCGTTGCGCATGGCGACCATGCGCCGGATCGTCAGGTCCAGCTCGTCCGCCCGGGTCGCGAGCATCTTTCGGTCGATCTGTGGGCGCCCATCGGTCGCAAACATCAGACTGATTTCGTCGAGTGCAAAGCCGGCGGCGCGGCCCAGAGCGATCAGCGACAGACGGTCCAGCACGCTGGCCGGATACTGGCGACGCAGGCCATGCCGGCCATGCGACGCGATCAGGCCCTTGTCCTCGTAGAACCGCAGTGTCGATGCCGGTACCCCCGATTGCCGGGCGACCTCGGCGATGTCCAGATCGTGCATGGCTTGACTTCAAGTTGACTTGAAGTCGCAGAGTGCCGCTCCCGTTGCCAAACGGCAACTCCTGGAGCACTTCGATGAATGAAGCACTGCAACTTTTCGCCGCCGTCGCCTTGGTCGGCGGTGTTGCGACCGCGCTGATGGACCTGGGGTCGGCCCTGCTGAATCAGCTGGCCGGTGTGCCGATGCCGAACTACGCAATGGTCGGGCGCTGGGTCGGCCACATGCCATCCGGGCGCTTTCGTCATCCGGCGATTGCTGTTGCAGCGCCGGTACGCCATGAGCGCTGGATCGGTTGGGCCGTGCACTACATGACGGGTGTGGCGTTTGCGGCGCTGCTGCTACTGATCTGGGGTGACGCATGGATTGCCAATCCCACACTGGCGCCTGCACTGATCGTGGGGCTGGGCAGCGTCGCCGCGCCCTTCCTGTTGATGCAACCGGCGATGGGCGCGGGGATCGCCGCCCGACGGACGCCTGATCCGGTGACAGCGCGTCGCCGCAGCCTGATCAATCACGGTTTGTTCGGCCTGGGTCTCTACGTCGCCGGATGGGCTGCACACCTGCTGTGTGCGCCCTGAGACGTGCTGCGATTCCCCGTGAGTGTCATCAACCCGATGTTTTCTTCCAACTCCTGTGAGGTGCTGTCATGCGTATCCCCCAACGGTATTCCCCGATCGTCTTCGGCGCGGTGCTGTCCGCGATCATGGTGTGCATTGTCTCGGCGTTCGTTCTGGCGATCAGTCAGGGTATCGGGCCGAATTTCCTGCGGCATTGGCTGCGAAGCTGTGCAACGACATGGCCGGTTGCCTTTCCGACCGTGACCCTGATTGCGCCGTGGGTGCGTCGCTTCGTCGCGTGGGTGACGGTCTGACAGCGGCGCGCGACACCCTGTTCGACCATGCGGCCTGACGGCGCACTTACGCCGTTGGGTCGCATGCCTTCAACCACTGCTTCGGTGAACAGCCGACGATCTGCTTGAACGCGCGCAGAAAACCGGCCTGACTCGCGTAGCCCACACGTTCTCCCACCAGCTTGAGTGGGGTGCCCCGACGCAGCAGCGCCTGTGCGGTGGTGATGCGCCAGCGCATGAGGTAGTCGCCCGGCGTCTGTCCGACTTCACGACGGAACACTTCGGCAAAGTGGCTGCGTGACATCGCCGCGTGTTGCGCCAGCGTGTCGAGCGACCAGTCCTGTTCCGGATGCGTGTGCATGGCATTGAGCGCCTTGCTCAGTTGCGG
Source organism: Nevskiaceae bacterium (assembly GCA_041555955.1). GTDB lineage: Bacteria > Pseudomonadota > Gammaproteobacteria > Nevskiales > Nevskiaceae > Solimonas. Next base: position 1,744 of record JBFFJL010000251.1, on the reverse strand, counting down.
GTGCGCGAGTGCGCGCAGGAAGCCGATGTCGTTGGTGCCGCGCGCGACGGTGGTCCGCAGCAGCTGGATCAGTACCAGCTCGAACAAGCGATTCAGCACTTCACTGCGTGCGGGGCGCTGCGCGAAGGCTTCGCCGAACAGCAGGTCGAGCAGGGCGCGGGCGTCGTCGAGTTCGTCGAGCCGGCACTGGAACTGCTCCGGCAGCGCCAGTGCGATCGGATTGAACGCCTGGTGGTCGAACGCGACCGAGGCGCAGGCAAGGTCGGCGCCGCTGTCCGGATCGGTTTCGATCCAGTGCGTGAGCGGGCGCGAGTAGAACAGCAGCGTCGGCTGCGACAGCGTTTCGATCAACCCGTGCTTGTCGCGCAGGCGCAGGCTGCCGGCGTTCAGCAGATGCAGGAAGCCGGTGTTGCTGGCCTCGTCGAATTTGGCCTGGCCGCACAGCGTGCCGGTGTAGAACACGCGGGCGCGGGCACTGAAGTGGGTGAGCAGCGGGGACAGGGGGTCGTCGGTCATTTCAGACGATCCGCAAATAAATGCGGATGATTGCTGAACTGGAGTCCGATGGTAGGGCCTAGCATCACTTCCGCCAAGTCACCCCTCAACTCAGGAGATTGCAGATGCCCTACATCACCCCCCTCGATCCGCAGGCCGCCGATGCGACCACCGCCGCCACGCTGAATGCGGTGAAAGCCGCTATCGGCATGGTCCCGAATCTGTACGCCACGCTGGCCAAGGCGCCGGCCGCGCTCAACGGTCTGCTGCAGATCAATCAGGCGATCGGTGCCGGCAGCCTGAACGCGAAGGAACGCGAGATCGTCGCGCTCGCCACGTCGCAGGCCAACGGCTGCGGTTACTGCCTCAGCGCGCACACGCTGCTCGGCAAGAACGCCGGCCTGTCACTCGAACAGACCTACACCGCGCGTGCCGGCCGTGGATCGACGCCGCGCGAAGCGGCCATCGCCGCCTGTGCGAAGGCGGTGGTCGATGCGCGTGGCCATGTGCCGGTCGACGTGCTCAACGGTTTCAAGGCGGACGGTCTCAGCGAGGCCGATCTGCTGGAGATCATCGTCAACGTTGCGGCCACCACCCTGACCAACTACGTCAACAACGTCGCGCGTACGCAGATCGACTTTCCCACCGTGGACGTGGCGCTTGCCGCCTGATTCACCAACCACTTTCCCAATTTTCTGGAGAACTCCCATGCGTCATCACAACATTCTGGCTTCGATCGTTCTGGCGGCTTCCGCCATCGCCGCGCCGCTGTCGGTCCAGGCCGCGGATGAACTCAATATATCGCTCGGCTACTCGGCGGCCGGTGCGCCGCTGGCCGTGCACGGCTACGACCCGGTGTCCTATTTCACCGACGGCAAGCCGACGCGCGGCAGCGACGAATTCACGGTAGTACACGACGGTGCAGCGTATCGCTTCGCCAGCGCCGAGCATCGTGATCTGTTCAAGGCCAACCCGGCGCGCTACGCCCCGCAGTTCGGCGGTTTCTGCGCCTACGGGGTCTCGGTCGGCAAGAAGTTCGACGGCGATCCGATGCTGTGGACGATCCGCAACGACCGTCTCTATCTGAACCTGAATCCGGAGATCGTTGCCGCGTTCAACAAGGACGTGCCGGGCAACATCAAGAAGGCCGAAGGCAAGTGGCAGAAGATTGAGCACAGCGCGGTCAAGGATCTTTGACTCGCGACTCAAGCGGTCCCCGCCGGGTGGTTACGGCGGGTCGGCCGTGAGA
>JBFFJL010000250.1:0-5976 GCA_041555955.1 Nevskiaceae bacterium | reverse complement strand
GCACCTTTGATCTGGATCTGGTGAACAACAACAGTGGTGCGCCGCCTGCGGATGGCGTCGTGGATTCCTCCGGCACACATTTCATCAATCTGAGCAGTCTGCTGACCAGCCGCGATAACCTGCGGCAGGCGGTGGCCGATCTGTCCACCTTGAATGCGTCGCTGGCGACCGCATTGGTCCTGGCGCCCTCAGAGTCGGGCTTCATTCCGACTGGGGCTACGCTGGATGGCGACACGGTGCGTCTCGTCGGGCACTCGCTCGGGGGTATCGTTGGCGCCACACTGCTGGGCTTGGACGACACCATCGGTGCGGCGACGCTGGCGATGCCTGGTGGCGGTATCGCCAAGCTGCTCGATGGCTCGGCAAGTTTCGGCCCGCGCATTGCGGCAGGTCTGGAGGCAGCCAGCGGCGGCAGCATCGTCGAAGGCAACGACAACTTCGAAACCTTTCTGCGATTCGCACAGACTGCGATCGATGATGCCGATCCGGTCAATTACGCCGGTGCGGCGGCGACCCTGCACCCGATCCACATGATCGAAGTCCGGGGTGACTCGGTGGTGCCGAACTGCTCGCTCACCAACAGCGCTCAGTGCAGTGGGACCGACCGGATCACCGTATCCGGCTACCTCTCGGGAACCGATCCGCTGGCACGCATCATGGGTCTGGGCTATCTGCCCGGGCCGGCAGCGGCCGATGGACTGGATGTGCCCGCAGCAGCGCAGACAATCACCGGTGCCGCCGCGCGTAACAACATTGTGCGTTTCAATCAGGGGGATCACGGCTCGATTCTCAGTCCAGCAGCGTCATTGGATGCGACTTGCGAGATGCAGGGACAAACCGCGACGTTTCTGGCCACCAACGGCGCGGTGCTGAAAATCGGCAATCCGTGCCCGGCCCACGCGGCTTACTGAGGAGACCGGACCATGATCAAGAAAACTCTGATAGCGATTGCAGCCGCATCTTTTGCTGCGGCCAGTGGCGCAGTGGCAGCCAGTGACCTCGATTTCCACCTGGACAACCGATTCACGCTCGGCGCTGCCTGGCGCGTCGAATCACGTGATCCGGACCTGGTCGGCATCGGCAACGGAGGGCGTGCCAATTCGACCAACGGCGATGACGGCAACCTGGCATTCGATTCCGGCGAGGTGGTGTCGGCGGCGGCCAAACTGACGTCCGATCTGACCGTGACCAAGGGTGATTTCGGACTGTTCATGCGCGGCAACTATGTGTTCAACCAGACCTTGAACGATTTCGAGCCGTTCAATGCAGACAACTACTACGTGCCGGGTGCGATTGATCCAGGCGTCGGTCTGACGCCAAGCGGGCGTCCGTCGGAAGTGCCGATCTCGGTCTATCGCCAGCGCACCAACCGGGTTCGTGACTCGGTCGGCAATGATGCCGATCTGCTCGACGCTTACGTGTTCGGCAGTCTTCCGGTTGGTCGGCGCGATCTGTCGTTCAAGATCGGACGTCAGGTGGTGAACTGGGGTGAATCGACCTTTGTCCTCAATGGCATCAACAGCATGATCGTGCTTGATGCCAATCAGGCGCGGGTGCCGGGTGCAGAGCTTGATGAAATTTTCATCCCGTCGGCGATGGCGTGGTTTGCGATGACGCTTACGGACGGCGTTTCGGCCGAGGCGTTCTATCAATTCGACTGGCAGCATTCGGAGATCGATGCCGCAGGGACCTATCTGTCGACCAATGATTTTGCGACGATCGGCGGTCAGCAAGCCAACATCACCTTCGGACTGCCGCCAGAGAACTATCCAAATACGACGATTCCACGTGCACCGAATCGCGAGCCGAACAGCGATGGTCAGTACGGCGTCAAGGTGAGCACGCTGGTTTCCGCGCTCAACGATATGGACCTCTCATTTTATGCGATGAATTATCACAGTCGCCTGCCGGTGGTCAGTGGCACGTCCAAGAGCAGCTATGCGGCACCATCGACGACCGGAACCTATTTCCTTGAGTATCCCGAGGACATTCAGCTCTACGGACTGTCCTTCAACACGGTCGTTGGCGACTGGTCGGTGCAGAGCGAGTACAGCTACAAGGTGGACCAGCCGCTGCAGATCGATGATGTCGAGGTTCTGCTGGCGGGTGTCGGCTTGCCGAGCCAGGTCACGCCGAGTCCGGCACTGCCGCTGGGATCAGCGCTGGGCAACAAGTACATCCGCGGCTGGCGCCGGCATGACGTCAGCCAGGTTGACGTTGGTCTGACCCGCCTGATGGGTCCGCTGAGCTGGACCGGTTGGGATCAGCTGATCCTGGTGGCCGAAGCCGCTGCGGTCTATGTGCATGATCTGCCTTCGGAAGGCACGTTGCGCTACGACGGTCCGGGGACCTACAACCCTGGCGATCCCGCGGTTGCCGCACTGGTGTCGGCGTCGACCTTACCGGCACTGGGCAATGCGGTGCCAACACAGAACGGCGGTTACGCCACAGCATTTTCGTGGGGATACAAGATTGCCGCGCGCGCCAGCTACAACAACGTGCTCGGCGCACTGCGACTGGAGCCTACGCTCAAATTCGATCACGACGTTTCCGGCGTGACACCATCACCGATCGTCAATTTTGTGGAAAATCGCAAGCAGGTGTCAGCGCGCATGGTCATGCACTACCTGCAGTCGTGGACTGCCGAGACCGGTTATTCGATGTACTTCGGTGGTGGCGCAGGCAACCTGCTGGCTGACCGTGACTTCGTCGATGTGGTGCTGAAATACAACTTCTGATTCGCCGATCTTCCGGAGCCTGCCGTGTTGCGCAGGCTCCGGAACAGGCTTAAGTGGCTTCGGCTTCCGGCGTCAGCTGGATCGGTTCCGGATCACCCAAGAATTTGGGTTCGGTCTTGAGCAGGAATACATCCATGACCGCCTTGGCGCGCGCAAAGATTTCGCGCACCGGATGACGAGCGCCGACCTTTCCGTCCGAAGTTGCTGGTGCGACGTATGCCACCACGCTCATGCCCAGCTTGCGACCAACGAATATCGCTCGGTAGCTGTGGTATTTCTGCGTGATCACGGTGAAGCGCGACAGGCCGAAAATCGCCTGCGCTCGCACGATCGAGTCCAGCGTTCGGAAGCCGGCAAAGTCCATCGTGATCGCGGATTCCGGAATGCCGGATTTGACCAGCGCCTGGTACATCGCACGCGGCTCGTTGTAGGTCGAGTCCGGATTCGCGCCGCTGACGATCAGGTGACGCACCTTGCCGGAATTGTAAAGTTCCGCGGCAGCGCTGATGCGGCCGCGGAACTCCGGACTCGGTTTGCCGCTTTCGAGGTACTTGCTGGTGCCCAGGACCACGCCGACATCGTTGAACGGCAGCAACGCCCAGTTTCGAAAGACGTAGGCGTCGGTGCTGTTGATGACCCAGCGGTTGCACAGCAGCACAAACAGCGCGAACGCGCTGAAGCTGTACAGCGCCCAGCGCTGCAGGCGGCGTCGCGTCGAGGGCTTCATCAGACGGCGATTCTCCACAGCATGTATGCGAACAGACCCACTTGGATGCCGTAAAAGCTTGCGCGCACCAGCACCAGCATGGGCTGGGTGCCGATCAGATGCACGCTGCTCTGGGCGATCCGCGCGTAGAGTACCCAGCAGGCGACGGCATCGACGACGGCACTTTTACCCAGGGCCTGAGCGGCCAGCACAATGACCGCAAAGATCGGCAGGTTTTCCAGGCAGTTCAGATGCGCATGTTCGGCGCGTTTGACGAATGACGGACTCTCGATGGCGGTCCCACGCGTCCAGCTGTTGGCCGGTTTGCCACGCAGGACTTCGATCACGCGCCAGTTGAGGACAATAAACACGATGGCGAGCGTCCAGGCGGTAAACCCGATCAGTGCAGTGATTGCAGACATTGTTGCTGACTCCCCCGATGGATGACGAACATTAGCGAAGGCGCATTCTAGAGCAGAGCGCCGGAACGGTGCGCCTAACTCCGGACCCTAACTTTTTTACCGGGGCATGCGAAAGATCAGATCGACATTTCGATCCTGCGGCGTGCCCTCGCGAATTCCGCCCTGGGCGCACAACGCGCTGAGATTGGCCTCGGTGATGCCGGCGGCAACCGCGGCCGGATCAGTCAGGTACAGCGCGCAGCGGTCGTCCGCGGCGGCCAGGGTCTTGCTGTGCTCGAAGCGGTGCTGCAGAACGGAAGCGCGCAAGGTGCCGGTGCCATCGCCGTTGTCGAAGACTTCGAGAAGGCGCTGCTCCTGCGGGTGATCGATCAGTGACGCCGTTTCGATCTGCCAGAAGCCGCTGCAGGCGCCGGGGACCTTGCATGTCACCGGGGCTTCAACGACGCCGTTGCTGCCGATCAGGTCGTGAACAGCGAAAGCGCGAATGCGATGCTGATGGGTGTGACCCGCCACCCACGCAATCAGGTGTGGCCAGGACGCCAGTTCGGCGTCGAGTTCTGACGCGGTGACGTCAATCGGAACCAGCGGCGCGAAGCTGCCGAATTCGGCGAAGGTCAGGTCCGGGTGATGTGAAAAGGCGATGGCCACCTGCCCACGGCTTGCGGACTGCGCCAGCTCGGCCTGCAGCCATTCAAACTGCACGCGATCGACCGTGCCATCGGACAGCGCAAATGGATTGCGCAGCAGATCGATCGGAATCCGCGGGTCCAGGCCATCGATGATGGTATTGAGCACGATCAGGCGCACACGGCCGTCGCCGGCATCCAACGCGTAATAGCCGTCGTTGCGGGGATCGTCGTCGACGCGGCGCGTGATGTCGGCATGGTTGAAGCCGTGGCCGACTGGACCAGGCACGGGCTGCACCTGAAAGAATTCATCGATGAATTCGTGAGCGTCGAACATGTAGTGACGGCCAGTGATCTGGGACACTTCGTTGAGTCCCAGGGTCAAGGCGATAGTGCCGCGCAGATAGCCGTCATGATTTCCGAAAGCAACGTACCACGGCATCTGCAGTGCGACGTTGCTGCAGCCGGGGCCGGCGTCGCAGCGCAGCGTTTCCGGCATGCCGGGCGCACGCGTGGCGGTTTCCCGTGTCGGATCGAGGCTGCCGTCGGCGGCGCGGCCGCTCAGCGCGGCCTGCTCGGTGGCGAGCAGCTGCTGCGCGCTGCGGGTCAGGATCAACTGGTAGCTTGGATCGTCCGGATCGGGATCCGGTGCTTGCGTATCGGCCAGGCCGCGGCCGGTGAAACGGGTGCATTGCAGCGCGATCTGGGCGTCGCTGGCGCCGTCTCCAAGTGCTGCCACGCAGGCGCTCTCGAACGCGCTGAGCTGGTCGTGGCGGCCGTCGAGATTGTCGATGAAGCGGCGGGTTTCGGCGACCGTGGTCAGATCAGCGCTGTCGCCGGTCACGATCATGAACTCGGCCGGATAGCGCGAGTTGCAGTCATTGACCTGCGCAATCATGTCGTTGAGGGCTTCGTCGGAATATTCTTCCTGCAGACGCTGCGCGGCTTCGAAGGTCGGGGCTAGAGGATCGAGGATCGATGCGCCGTTGATGGCTTGGCCGTCGTCATCGAGGATGTGGTCGTCGGTGAATTGAACGAAGCGCAACAAAAGCTGTGCGTCCTTTGCCAGCGCGCCCGGCACAAGCTCGGTGCGGGTCAGATAGGGATCACTGGCGATGTTGTCGCACCGTGCCGCGCCCGACGGCGCCGATGAAGCGGAAGGAGGAGAACTGCCGCCACATGCCGCAAGCAGCCAGCACGCCATCATCGCGCCGCTTTGGCGCAGGCTGAATCCACTCATCCCCGGTCTCCTCGGTGTTGTCGTTATCGCGTCAGCCGTCGCATGGCCTGTTCCAGGCCGGACAGCGTCATCGGGAACATGCGTTCCTTGCCCAGCAGTTCCTGCGTGACCTGTACCGACGGGGTGTATTCCCAATGCGATTCGGATTCCGGGTTGAGCCAGACCAGATGCGGAAAAACGTCTGCCAGACGCTTGAACCAGACTGCACCGGCTTCTTCGTTCCAGTGTTCGACGCTGCCGCCCG
>JBFFJL010000249.1:0-6020 GCA_041555955.1 Nevskiaceae bacterium | reverse complement strand
GGCGGACGAGATCGCGGCGGCGGTTGCGACCACCTGTGCCGAGCTGGTGATCTTCAATCACGAACTCAGTCCCAGCCAGGAGCGCAATCTGGAGCGCCTGCTCAAGGCGCGGGTGCTGGGTCGTGCCGGGTTGATTCTGGATATCTTCGCCGCGCGTGCCCGGTCTCACGAGGGCAAACTGCAGGTCGAACTGGCGCAGTTGCAGCACATCGTCACACGCCTGGTACGTGGCTGGACCCATCTCGAACGCCAGCGCGGCGGCATCGGCATGCGCGGACCGGGCGAGAGCCAGCTGGAGACGGACCGTCGCCTGATCCGCGATCGTATTTCGTCGCTCAAACGGCAACTCGAAACGGTGCGCCAGCGCCGCGCTCGCTCGCGCGCCGCGCGAGACAAGCGAGAAGTGCCGACAATTTCCCTGGTGGGCTACACCAACGCGGGAAAATCGACGCTGTTCAATGTGACGACCGGAAATCAGACGTTTGCGTCGAGTCAGCTGTTCGCCACACTGGATACCACGGTGCGACGCCTGGAACTGCCGGGAGGCGACCCGGTCGTCGTGGCTGATACCGTCGGTTTCATCCGCGACCTGCCACATGACCTGATCGCAGCATTCCGAGCCACCCTGGAGGAGGCGCGAGATGCCACCTTGCTGCTGCACGTGGTTGATGCGGCGGACCCTGAGCGCGCGACCCGGATCGAGCAGGTGCGAGCGGTGCTGGAGGAGATCGGCGCTGCCGAGGTTCCTGTTCTGCAGGTATTCAACAAGATCGATCTGCGCGACGATGAAACGCCGCATGTCGAGCGCGATGAGTTTGGGGTGGTCACTCGGGTATTTGTCTCCGCGCGAACCGGGGCAGGCGTCGAGTTGCTGAAAGAGGCTGTCGCCGAGCGTGTGCGCGACTCCGTGCAGCGCTATGAACTGGTCGTGCCGCCGCAGGCTGCCCGGCTGCGTTCGCAGCTGTTCGAACGCCGAGCGGTAATAGCGGAGTCGCTGGACGAGGAAGGCCAGTTTCATCTGTCGGTGTCGATGCCGCTGCGCCAGCTGTGCCGCTTGTGCCGTGAGGCTGGCGTCGCAGAGCCGGTTGAGGCCCGGCAACCGGAAGAATGGGAGCGCGCGCCCTAAGCGGCCTCAGGCTGCTAATATTCAACGCTGCAACCGACAACGGCGTATCGTAGTCGCCTGTGTGCCACTCCTCGATTCCGATCTGCCGGCCAGTCTGGTCTGCAACGTGAGCGGCGAGCGTCACTATCTCAGACGAGCAAATACAGAATTCTCATGAGTGCTGGAGTAATCAATGGCTTGGAATGAGCCCGGCCCCGGTCGCGATCCGTGGAACCAGGGGCCGAAGCGTGGTGACGGTCCGCCCGATCTCGACGCGATGCTGAAACGCCTGCGTGCCCGCTTTGGCGGCGGCGGGAGCGGTGGGCGTCCGACCGGCAATCTGCCGGCCGGCATGTTCGGATTGGTCGCAGCGGCGTTGGTGTTGCTGTGGATCGCTTCCGGGTTCTATGTGGTCGACGAGCAGGAACGCGCCGTGGTGTTGCGTTTCGGTAATTACGTGGGCACCACCGATCCGGGCCTGCGCTGGCGCATGCCGTGGCCGATCGAAAAGGAAGAAGTGGTCAACGTGACAGGGGTCCGCGCGACGCGTGACCGCGCCACGATGCTGACCCAGGACGAAAATATCGTTGATCTGGAGCTGACGGTGCAGTACCGCGTCTCCAAGGTTGAGGACTACCTCTTCAATGTGGCGGACCCGGACCTGACCATGCGTCAGGCGACCAAGTCCTCCGTGCGCGAGATCGTCGGCCAGTCGAAGATGGACTTCATCCTGACCGATGGCCGTCAGCAGATCGCAGACCGTACCAAGGCGCTGCTGCAGGAGCGTATGGACGAGTACAAGTCCGGCCTGTTCGTGACTGAAGTCAACCTTCAGCAGGCTCAGCCGCCGGAACCCGTTCAAGCGGCGTTTGCCGACGCAATCAAGGCGCGTGAGGATCAACAGCGCTTGAAGAATGAGGCCGAGGCCTACGCCAACGACCGCTTGCCGCGCGCACGTGGTGCCGCGGCGCGCCAGGTCCAGGAAGCGACGGGCTACCGCGACCAGGTTGTCGCCAAGGCAGAGGGTGATGTTGCCCGTTTTAACCAGTTGCTCACTGAGTACCGCAAGGCGCCCAAGATTACGCGTGAGCGCATGTATCTGGACACGATGAATACGGTTTACGGAAATTCCAGCAAGATTGTGATCGACGTCGACCAGGGCAGTCAGATGCTCTACCTGCCGCTGGATCAGATTCTGAAGAATGCGGTGCCGCGTCAGGATTCGGCGGCGGACTACGTTACGGCACCGTCTACGCCACAGCGCAGCGGCGCCGTCGCGCCGAGCGGTAACGATACGGCCACTGCGCGTTCGCGCGAGCGGGGGCGCTAAATGAAAACCTCCAGTCCAATGATTCTGGCGGCAATCGCGGTCTTTGCCGTGCTGGTGATCAGCAATACGTTTTTTGTGGTCGACCAGCGCGAAACAGCGGTGCTGTTCCAGGTGGGCGAACTCAAGCAGGCAGGCTTTGCGCCGGGCCTGCATCCGAAGATTCCGTTCTACCACACCGTGCGCAAGTTCGATTCGCGCATCCTGACCCTCGATAATCAGACCGAGAATTTTCTGACGGGTGAAAAGAAGAACGTCGAAGTCGACTTCTTCGTCAAATGGCGCATCGCCGATCCTGCGTCGTATTACCGGTCAACCGGTGGACAGGAATTGGTGGCGCTGGATCGTCTGTCAGCGATCGTCAATCGCGGTCTGCGTGACGAGTTCGGTTCGCGCACGATTCAGCAGGCGGTTTCCGATGAGCGTGACGTGATCATGCAGGAGCTTGAGCGCAAGGTTGCCAACAACGTCAAGGAACTCGGCATCGAGATCGTCGACGTGCGTTTGAAGTCGATCAATCTGCCGCAGTCGGTCAGCGAGTCGGTCTATGACCGTATGCGCGCCGAACGCGCACGGGTCGCGTCGGATCTGCGCGCGCGCGGCGCCGAAGAGGCGGAGAAGATTCGCGCCGAGGCGGATCGTGAGGCACAGGTCACACTTGCGAACGCGTACAAGTCGTCCGAAGAGCTGCGCGGTGAAGGCGATGCCAAAGCTGCAGATGTCTACTCCAAGGTCTACGGACAGGACACGGAGTTCTACAGTTTCTACCGTTCACTGAACGTCTACCGCAGTAGTTTTGGCGGTGGCCAGGACGTGCTGGTACTGCAGCCTGACGGCCCGTTCTTCAAATATTTCCGCGGCAGCGGGCAGTGAATCTGGACTGGACCGGGCTGCTGCACGCGCTCGGCCTGGTCATGGTGATCGAAGGATTGCTGCCGTTCGCCGCACCGTCACAATGGCGTCGCATGCTGTTCACTGTCGCGCAGATGGAGGCGCGTAGCCTGCGTGTCCTGGGATTTTTGAGCATGGCGACGGGTCTTGCCCTGCTGCACTTTTCATAACTATGTCTATACGTAAGTGGATGCTGCCCGAAGGGGTGGAAGAGGCTTTTCCGCCGTTGTCGTGGCAGATGGAAGATCTGCGGCGCAAGCTGCTCGATTGTTATCGTCGACAGAAGTATCAGTTGATTCTGCCGCCGCTGATCGAGCACCTGGATGCGCTGCTGACCGGGACGGCTCAGGGGCTGGAGCAGCAGACGTTCAAACTGACTGATCCGGCTAGCGGACGTTTGTTGGGATTGCGCGCAGACATGACGCCGCAGGCCGCCCGCATCGCCGCGCGCCACTATGCCGACCAGCCGGTGGTGCGTCTGTGCTATCTGGGTACGGTGCTGCGCACCGCCGCCGAGTCGCTGGGCGGAGCGCGAGCGCCACGGCAGGTGGGCTGTGAAATCTTTGGTATGCCGGATCTCGATGGTGATCTGGAAGTTTTGCAGTTGATGCTCAAGACGCTGAAGCTGGCCGGTGTGCGCAAGCCGCATCTCGATCTCGGCCACGTCGGCATCTATCGCGCGTTGGTCGGCCGGCTGCGTCTGGGAGCCGATGATGAGGCGGCACTGTTCGATATTCTGCAGCGCAAATCGCATCCCGATCTTGACGAGTTCGCGCGCCAGCGCGGGCTCAAGCCGCGGACCGTGGCCGCGATTGCCGAGTTGATGGACCTCAACGGCGACCCGTCAGTGCTTGGAAAGGCTCAGGTGCTGTTGAGCCAGGGTGGCGCGGCGGTTGAAGCGGCGTTGGTGGATCTCGAACGCGTGGTGGCCGAGCTGCAGAAAGTCTCACCGCGTTTGCCGATCCATGTCGATCTGGCGGAGCTGCGCGGTTATCGCTATCACACCGGCATGGTCTACGCCGTGTTTGTCCCGGGTTACGGTCGCGAGATCGCCCGCGGGGGGCGCTACGACGGCGTCGGAGCCGAGTTCGGCGCAGCGCGGCCAGCCACCGGATTTTCAGCGGATCTGAATGATCTGTTGCGTCTGGGCGAAGAAGCGCGCAAGTGATCAGGCAAACTTTCAGCGGACCTGCACGTCAGGAACAGCGTAGTGCACGGCAGTGCCCCATTGGGCGCCAGGAGCATCAGCATGGGTAAGAGCGTCGTCATCATCGGCGCCCAATGGGGCGACGAAGGCAAGGGCAAGATTGTTGATCTGCTGACAGATCGCGTCCATGCGGTGGTGCGGTTCCAGGGTGGCCACAATGCGGGCCACACTTTGGTGATCAATGGCGTCAAAACAGCGCTGAACCTGATTCCGTCGGGCATCATGCGTCCCGGCGTGCAATGCCTGATCGGCAATGGCGTGGTGCTGTCGTTGCCTGCGTTGATTGCCGAAATCCAAAAGGTCGAGGCCACCGGCGCATCAGTGCGCGATCGCCTGCATATTTCCGAGGCCGCACCGCTGGTGCTGCCGGTGCATGCGCAGCTGGATCAGGCGCGTGAGCGCGCCCGCGGCGACGCCAAGATTGGAACGACGGGCAAGGGCATTGGTCCGGCCTATGAGGACAAGGTGGCGCGCCGCGCGGTGCGCGTCGGTGACCTGTTCCACCGCGAGCAGCTGGCGGCGAAGCTGGGCGAGCTGCTCGGGTATCACAACTTTGTGCTGCAGAATTACTACAAGGAAGACCCGGTCGACTTTCAGCAGACGCTGGACGCGCTGCTGGGTTACGCCGAAGTGATCCGGCCGATGGTTGCGGACGTGACCGAACTGCTGCGGCTGCATCTGCGTCGCGGTGACAATGTGCTGTTCGAAGGCGCCCAGGGCGCGTTGCTGGATGTCGATCACGGCACTTACCCGTATGTGACTTCAAGCAACACGACGGCCGGCGGAGCAGCGACAGGCACCGGCGTGGGGCCGCGCGAGCTCGACTACGTGCTGGGCATCGTCAAGGCCTACGCGACGCGTGTGGGGTCGGGTCCGTTCCCGACCGAGCAGGAAAACGAAACCGGGCAGCATATTCGCGACAAGGGGGCCGAATACGGCACCGTGACGCAGCGGCCGCGTCGCTGCGGCTGGTTCGATGCAGTCGCGGCGCGGCGCTCGATTTTCAACAACAGTGTCACCGGTTTGTGCGTGACCAAGCTCGACGTACTCGACGAACTCGACACGATCCGCCTGTGCGTGGGCTACAAGGTCAACGGCGTGCCGGTCGAGGTGCCGCCGATCGGCGCCGAGGGCTACGCCAGGATCGAACCGATCTACGAGGAAATGCCGGGCTGGAAGTCGAACACGTTCGGCGTCACCCGCTACGAAGAATTGCCAGAAAATGCGCGGCTTTACCTCGAGCGCATCGAAGAAGTGACGGCTGCGGAAGTGGCCGTGATTTCCACCGGACCGGATCGCGATCACACGATCATCTTGCGCAATCCGTTTGATTGAGTCCGCTGCGTTGCAGGGCTTGCCCCCGTGTTCGCCGGTAGGCGTCGCGGCTCGGGCGGGCCTGCGCGACAGCGCTGATCTCTCAGCGCTATGCTTGGACTTTGTGACACCCACAAAAAACCCGGCCAGGGCCGGGCATTTTGTTCATTTGGTGC
>JBFFJL010000248.1:0-6022 GCA_041555955.1 Nevskiaceae bacterium | reverse complement strand
GCTGAACCTCAGCAACAGCCCCCAGCCCAGCGCCATCAGCAGGTTCGACATCGGTCCGGCCGCCGCCACGATCGCCATGTCGCGGCGCGGATTGCGCAGATTGCGGAAGTTGACCGGCACCGGCTTGGCCCATCCGAACAGAAATCCGCCCAACGCCAGCAGTACCAGCGGCACAATCACGGTACCGACCGGATCAATGTGCTTCAGCGGGTTGAGGCTCAAGCGCCCCAGCGACTCCGCGGTGCGATCCCCGAGCGAACGCGCAACATAGCCGTGCGCGGCTTCGTGCACGGTGATCGCAAACAGGACCGGTAAGGCCCAGACCGCGATTTTCTGGACCAGCGTCATATCCATAGGCATCCGCGCATTATACCGGCGAGTGGAGACCGGCCGGTGGCCGGTTTCGCAACCGTGTTGCGCCTACAGGCTGATCCGGGAAACGTCGCCCTTGCCTTCGCGCATGACAGTGACCTCGCCTTCACTGAGGTCCAGCACCGTGGTCGGCTCAGTACCGCAAGCCCCGCCTTCGATAACGACGTCAACGCTGCGATCCAGCTGCTCGCGCCAATCCGACGGATCGCTGACCGGCTCCTGCTCGCCGGGAAACTGCAGCGTGCAGGAAATCAGTGGCTCCCCCAGCGTTTCCAGCAACTGCTGGGCGATGACATGCTCGGGAATGCGGATGCCGATGGTTTTGCGGCGCTCGTGCGCAACCCGCCGCGGCAGTTCCTTGGTCGCTTGCAACACAAAGGTGTACGGTCCCGGCGTCAAGGTCTTCAACAGGCGGAACTGCTGATTGTCGACACGCGCATAGGTCGCGATTTCTGACAGGTCGCGGCACACCAGTGTGAACTGATGGTGCTTGTCGAAGTCACGGATCTTGCGCAAGCGGGCCGCAGCATCCTTGTCATCCAGATGACAGCCCAGCGCGTAGCAGGAGTCGGTCGGATACGCGATGACGGCGCCCTGGCGCACGCGCACGGCAATCTGTGCCAACAGGCGCTTCTGCGGGTTCTGCGGGTGCAGCTCGTACCAGTCGGCCACTGGGAATCATCGGTTCGCAAGAAGCGTGCATTCTACCGCTGCCCGCCCCGGCTCGCTGATCGACACCTGCCGCGCCGATCGCCAGACCGTACAATAGCCGCATGAATATGTTGCTCGACTTTGCTCCGGCGTTGCTGTTTTTCGGCGCCTACTCGCTCTATGGCATCTACGTCGCGACCACGGCCCTCATTGTCTCGATGTTCCTGTTGGTCGCGATCTACTGGTTCAAGGAAAAACGCCTGCACAAGACGCATTTCGTCACGGCGCTGGTGGCCGCCGGCCTCGGTGGCATGACCCTGTACATCCACGATCCCGAGTTCATCAAATACAAGCCGACAGTGATCTACGCGATCTTCTCGATCGCCCTGCTCGGGAGCCACGTCATCGGCGACAAGGTGCTGATGGCACGCCTCCCCCAAAAGACCATCGAGCTGCCGGACCCAGTGTGGCGCAAGGTCAATCTGGTCTGGGCCGCATTTTTCGCGTTCTGCGCAGTACTGAACCTGTATGTCGCGCACACTTTCTCTGAAGCGGCCTGGGTCAAGGTCAAGACCTTCGGTTTCACTGCGCTGATGTTCGCCTTCCTGCTGGCGCACATTCCGTTTCTGAAGCGCTATCTGCCCACCGAGGAGTAGCCCGCGTGCTTTACATGATTCTGGGTCACGACCGGCCTGACAGCCTGGCACTGCGTCGCGCGACGCGGCCCGAACACGTGGCCTATCTGCAGCAGCTGATTGATCAGGGCCGCTTGGTCATTGCCGGGCCACGCCCGCGCATCGACGCCAGCGATCCCGGCGACGCCGGCTTTGCCGGCAGCCTGATCATCGCCGAGTTTCCCGATCTGGCCAGTGCCCGCACCTGGGCCGCAGACGATCCGTACCAGCGCGCTGGCGTGTTCGAAAGTGTCGTGGTCGAGCCTTTCATCAAGGCACTGCCATGAGCGAGCGCACCGAGCGCATCCGCGCCACGCTGGAAGCGGCGTTTCAGCCCGTGCAACTGCAGATCGATGACGACAGCCATCTGCACGCCGGCCATGCCGGCGCGCGCAGCGGCAAGGGCCATTTCAGCGTCGAGATTCGTAGCGCAGCCTTTGCCGGCATGACCCCGGTGCAGCGCCATCGCGCCGTGTATGCCGCTCTGGATGACCTGATGCAGACTGATATTCACGCGCTGTCGATCAAAGCCAGCGCCTGAAGCGCTAACTCCCACCGGCTGGAGCCGATGGCGGCGCGTTGCGCATCCACAGGTCGCGCTGCGGGAACGGGATATCGATGTGATTCAGGCGGAAGGCCTGATCAATGGCGAAGCGGAGTTCGCTGGAGACACTCAGTCGCTTGTCCACCGCACGGATATACGCGCGCAGTTCGAAATCCAGAGAACTGTCGCCGAAGTTCATGAAGTAGACCCCCGGCCCGCTCAACCCGTCGAGTTCACCGTCACGGATCACCTGTGGGTGCGCGCAAGCCACGTCGAGCAAGACTTGCTTGACCTTCAAGGTGTCCGACCCGTAGGCGACACCGACGCCGATCTTCACCCGGCCGAAACTGTCGCGCAGATTCAGATTGCGCAGATGGTTGGACAACAGATCCGAGTTCGGGACGACGATGGATTCCCGGTCCCAGGTTTCGAGTTCAGTCGCGCGGATGCGAATCTTGCGAACGAAGCCCTGGGTCTCACCGACAAAAATGTAATCGCCGATCCGCACCGGCCGCTCGAACAGAATGATCAGACCGGAGACAAAGTTGTTGACGATATTTTGCAGGCCGAAACCGATGCCCACCGACAAGGCCCCGGCGACGATCGCCAGCTTGGTGAAGTCGAATCCGGCACCAGTCAGGCCGACCAGCGCCGCAATCAGAAAGGTGATGTAGCCAAATAGCGTCGCCAGCGACTGTCGCGTATTGGCCTCGATCGCAGTCAGCGGCAGCCAGTCATGTTCGATCTTGCGCTTGAGCCAGCGTGTAAAGGTCAGCAGCACCAGGAAGTAAACGATGCCCAGCAGCAGCTTGCCGGGGACGATCGTCAGGCCGCTGAGCGTGAAGCCGCGGTCGAAGAACTTCTCGACGATGTTCTGCCCTTCATCATGCAGCCCCCACAGATGCAACACCGCCCAGGCCACCAGTGGCCACAGCACCAGATGCATCGACCACAGCATCCAGCGCAGCTCGCCCAGACGCTTGCCCGGCGCAACGCCGAGGCGCGCGCGCAATCTGCGCTGCCAGGGATGCCGACCGCCATTGATCCCGTCCACCAGAACATGCATCAGCCCCGCCCAGACCAGCGCCGACAGCAGCAGCACGACGGACGAAAGCTGAGGGTGCGCCTGCAGCAGCCCCAGCAGATGGCGCACCGGCTCGATCATCGGCACGCTCCACGCACTACGGCGACCGATTGATTCATTGCAGCAGATCCTGGCCGTCGATCAGTCGACGGAGTGCATCGTAGTCGATCACTGTCACACCCAGCTTGATCGCTTTCGCCAGCTTGGACCCTGCCGCTTCGCCAGCGACCAGATAGTCGGTCTTGACCGAAACTGAACCGGAGACGCGGCCACCGGCGGCTTCGATCTGCGCAGCAACTGCGTCGCGCGGCAACGCCAGAGTGCCGGTGAGTACGAAGCTGCGTCCGCTCAACGCGCCGGCTGCCGTGTTACCGCTTGGCGCTCGCGCCTCGAACGCGCCAAAGCTGCGCAATTGCAGCTCCAACGCCTGCAGTTGCTGCCGATGCCGCGGCTCGGCGAAGTACTCCTGCACGCTGGCCGCGGTTCTGTCGTCAAGCCATTGCCCCAGTCCGGAACCATCGATCCGCTGCATCAGCGCTTCAACCGTGTCGCATCCTGCAGTTAGAGACTCCGCCTTGACTGGCCCCAGGCCGCGGATCTGCTGCTGGGCCAGCAGCTGGCTCAAACTCGCCCGCGTCGCCAATGCCGCCGACACATCGTGTTCGTCCTCGACTTGTAGCTGCGCCAGCAAAGCGTCAACTGCGCGAGCATTGTGTTCATCAGCAAAGAACCAGCGGATCTCCTTGGCAACACTGTCGCCGATGCCGTCGATCAAGATCAGAATCTCCGGCAAGGCCTGACGAATGCGCGTAATACTTCCGAGGTGACGCGCCAGATCCTTGGCCGTGGTTTCGCCGACTTCCGGAATGCCCAGCGCATAGACCAGGCGCGGTAGCGACAGGCTGCGGCGTTTGGCGATCGCGTCAATCAGCTTGGCTGGAGCGACTTCCGCTGATTTGTACAGATCAGCAATATCCGCAACCGTCAGAGCATACAGATCGGCCGGCGCTTTCAGACGTTCGCGTTCGACCAGTTCATCAATCAGCATCTCACCGACGCCTTCGATGTCGGCCGCCTTGCGCGAGACGAAATGCTGCAGCGACTGCTTCAGCTGCGCCTTGCACACCAGGCGACCGATACAGCGGTAGATCACGCCCTCGGGATCGCGGCGCACGTCGGAGCCGCAGACCGGACACAGTGCCGGCATTTCGACCACACGCGCATTGCTCGGGCGCTTCTCCAGCACCACGGTCTTGACCTCTGGAATGACGTCACCGGCACGGCGCACGATCACCGTGTCGCCGATCCGGATGTCCTTGCGCGCGATTTCGTCCATGTTGTGCAAGGTCGCGTTGCTGACGTGCGCGCCGCCGACGAAGACCGTGCGCAGGCGCGCCGTCGGGGTCAGCGCGCCGGTGCGGCCGACTTGAAAGTCGACATTCTCCAGCACCGTCTCGGCTTCTTCGGCCGGAAACTTGTGCGCGATCGCCCAGCGCGGCGCGCGCGCCACCGAGCCCAGCTCCTCGCGCCCCGCAAGATCATCGAGCTTGAAAACAACCCCATCGATATCGAACGGCAACGCCGCGCGCCGCGCCTGCATGCGCTGGAAATAGCCCAGGCAACCTTCGGCACCGTGTACCGCTTCGACCAGCGACGACACCGGCAAACCCCATTCACGCAACTGTGCCAGCACCTCGGTATGTCGTGCCGGCGCCAGCCAGCCTTCGCTGTAGCCAACACCATAGGCATAGAGCGCTAACGGTCGCTGCGCGGTGACTCTGGAATCAAGCTGACGCAGGCTGCCGGCAGCGGCATTGCGCGGATTCACGTAGAGCTTGTCACCACGCGCAGCCGCGTCCTGATTCATTTTCTCGAAGCCGGCGTGCGGCAGGAAAACCTCGCCACGCACTTCGATCAAGCCGGGCACTGTGCCGCGCAGGCGCAGCGGCAAGCCGCGGATCGTGCGCAGGTTGGCACTGATGTCCTCGCCGGTTTCGCCATCACCGCGGGTCGCACCTTGCTCGAATACGCCGTCACGATAGATCAGTGAAACCGCCAGTCCGTCGAGCTTGGGCTCCGCCACGTAGTCGACGTTACGGCGACCGAGACCCTCGCGCACACGGCGATCGAACTCACGCAGCTCGTCATCGCCAAAGGCATTGTTCAGGGACTGCATCGGCAGTCGGTGACGCAGCGGCGCGAATGCCGACAGCGGCGCCACACCGACCCGCTGCGTCGGAGAATCCGCGCTGCGCAGTTCCGGGTACTGCTGCTCCAGCTGCTGCAGCTCGCGGAACAGCAGGTCGTACTCGGCGTCCGAAATGCTCGGATCGTCGAGGGCGTAGTAACGGTAGTTGTGCGTGTGAAGCTGCTCGCGCAGCGTTGCCACGCGGGCGCGGACCGAATCGTCAGGTTCGCTCAAGCGCAGCGTCCCCGACTCACAGACCGTAACGACGCGCCCATGCATCAATCTCACTGCTCAAGGCGCGCTCGGACTCCGCACTCAGCGGCTGGCGATTGCTGTCGTAGACCTCGGCGTTGAGCTCATTGGCCAGCGCACGCGCGGTCGCCAGCATGTCCGCCACCGCAGCCTGGGGCCGCGCCGGGCCCGGCAGAATCATGAACAGGGTCAGTCCCGGCGTTGAAAAGCCCTGCTTCTCCGCGGGGTCCAGCACGCCCGGCTTGATCAGACTGGCG